>NZ_JALBGZ010000139.1:0-11154 GCF_023006515.1 Bradyrhizobium sp. PRIMUS42 | reverse complement strand
CAGGCCAGACCCTGCGCGATGCGCGCCAGCGCCAGCAGCCAGATCGCCGCAACGCCGATGTCGTGATAGCCGGGCAGGAACGCCAGCGCGACGGTGGCGGTGCCGAGCAAAAACAGCGCCGAGATCAGCTTGGCCGTCTTGCCGTAGGCACGGTCGACCGTCATGAAAATGACGGTGCCGATCGGACGGGCCATGAAGGCCAGTGCGAAGATCATGAAGGAATAGAGCGTGCCGGTCAGCTCGCTCGCGAACGGGAACACTAGGCGCGGGAACACGATCACCGAGGCGATCGCGAAGACGAAGAAGTCGAAGAATTCCGAGGTGCGGCCGATGATGACGCCGATGGCGATCTCGCCGGGACTGGCCTGGTCGTGGCCGTGCTCGCCCGTGTGGAGGTCTGCCATTGCGGGGGTCTGTGCCGTCGCCATTCGTGCGCCCTTAACGTCCTGAAAACCAAAGCCGACCGCCCGGCGGGGCGCCAGGCGATCTGGCCCTGTCTGACCCAACATCCCGCACTGCAACATTGGACAAATTGTCCAATGTCCGGATTGCTGCGCCGCAGCTACCCGTTGGCCCCGCAAAAGAAACTCATTCTCAAAGGCTCGGCCCGTGTCTCGTCTCAAGATCCTGGCGCTACTACCTCTGGCTGCCGCGCTCAGCGGCTGCGACTACGTCGTGCTGGCACCGGCCGGCGATATCGCTGCCCAGCAGCGCGACCTCGTCATCATCTCCACCGTCCTGATGCTCCTGATCGTCGTCCCCGTGATGGCGCTGACGGTGCTGTTCGCCTGGCGCTATCGCCAGTCCAACACGGACGCCCGCTACGAGCCGGATTGGGACCACTCGACCAAGCTCGAGCTGGTGATCTGGTCGGCGCCGCTTCTGATCATCGTTTGCCTGGGCGCTCTGACCTGGATGGGCACGCATCTGCTCGACCCCTATCGCACGCTGGGCCGCATCCATGCAGACCGCGCCGTGGATCAGTCCAAGGCCCCGCTCGAGGTCGACGTCGTCGCGCTCGACTGGAAGTGGCTCTTCATCTATCCGGACTACGGCATCGCTACCGTCAACGAGCTCGCAGCTCCGGTCGATCGTCCGATCAAATTCCGCATCACGGCGTCCTCGGTGATGAACTCGTTCTACATCCCCGCGCTCGCCGGCCAGATCTACGCGATGCCGGGCATGGAGACCAAGCTCCATGCCGTCGTCAACCACGCCGGCACCTACAAGGGTTTTTCGGCGAACTACAGCGGCGCCGGCTTCTCCGGCATGCACTTCAACTTCCAGGGCCTCGACGACAAGGGCTTTGATGCCTGGATCGCCAGCGCCAAGTCCGCCGGCGGCTCGCTCGGCCGCGCCGAATATCTCCAGCTCGAAAAGCCGAGCCAGAACGAGCCGGTGCGCCGCTGGGGCACCGTCGATGCCGATCTCTACCGCCTGATCCTCAACATGTGCGTCGAGACCGGCAAGATGTGCCAGAGCGAGATGATGGCGATCGACGCCAAGGGCGGTGCCGGCCACCAGGGCCTGAACAACACGCTGCCGCTGGCCTACGACAAATACGCCCGCCGCGGCACCGCATTTGGGCCGGAGCCGAGCTTCGTCGCCGGCACCTGCACGCCGGATGCGCCGCAGGGCAAAACCACCGCTGCCATCACGGCACCCACCGACACCGCGCCGCTGCTCGGCGCCGGCCTGAAGCGGCCGTCGTTCACGCCGCTGAAGTCCTCGTCCTTCTTCCTCGGACAACGTCCCAAGTCAGACTCCTGAAGTCAGGCTCTTAAAGAGAGTTCGCATGTCTCCTGATTTTCTCAAGCTCATCTTCGGCCGGCTCGGCTTCGAATCGCTGCCGCTGCACGAGCCGATCGTCGTCGGCACCTTCGCGGTGGTCGCACTCGGCGGCGCCGCGCTGCTCGGCGGTCTCACCTATTTCCGTCTGTGGGGCTATCTCTGGCGCGAGTGGTTCACCACCGTCGATCACAAGCGCATCGGCATCATGTACATGATCCTCGGCATCGTGATGCTGCTGCGCGGTTTTGCCGACGCGCTGATGATGCGCGGCCAGCAGATGCTCGCGTTTGGCGGCTCCGAAGGCTATCTCAACGCCCACCACTACGACCAGGTCTTCACCGCCCACGGCGTGATCATGATCTTCTTCGTGGCGATGCCGCTGGTCACCGGCCTGATGAACTATGTCGTGCCGCTGCAGATCGGCGCGCGCGACGTCTCGTTCCCGTTCCTGAACAATTTCAGCTTCTGGATGACGGTCGGCGGCGCGGTGCTGGTGATGGCTTCGCTCTTCATCGGCGAGTTCGCCCGCACCGGCTGGCTGGCTTATCCGCCGCTGTCGAACATCGGCTACAGTCCCGATGTCGGCGTCGATTATTACATCTGGGCGCTGCAGGTCGCCGGCGTCGGCACGACACTATCCGGCATCAACCTGATCTGCACCATCGTCAAGCTGCGCTGCCCGGGCATGACCATGATGAAGATGCCGGTGTTCACCTGGACCTCGCTCTGCACCAACGTTCTGATCGTCGCATCCTTCCCCGTCCTGACCGTCGTGCTCGCACTGCTGTCGCTCGACCGCTATGTCGGCACCAACTTCTTCACGAACGATTTCGGCGGCAGCCCGATGATGTACGTGAACCTGATCTGGATCTGGGGCCATCCTGAAGTCTACATCCTGGTTCTCCCCGCCTTCGGCATCTTCTCTGAGGTGACCTCGACTTTCTCCGGCAAACGGCTGTTCGGCTACACCTCGATGGTCTACGCCACGGTCGTCATCACCATCCTGTCGTACCTGGTCTGGCTGCACCACTTCTTCACGATGGGGTCGGGCGCCAGCGTCAACTCGTTCTTCGGCATCACCACGATGATCATCTCGATCCCGACGGGCGCGAAGATGTTCAACTGGTTGTTCACGATGTATCGCGGCCGCATCCGCTACGAGCTGCCGATGATGTGGACGATCGCCTTCATGCTGACCTTCGTGATCGGCGGCATGACCGGCGTGCTGCTGGCGGTGCCGCCGGCCGACTTCGTGCTGCACAACAGCCTGTTCCTGATCGCGCACTTCCACAACGTGATCATCGGCGGGGTGGTGTTCGGCGCCTTTGCCGGCATCACCTACTGGTTCCCGAAGGCGTTCGGCTTCAGGCTCGATCCGTTCTGGGGCAAGCTGTCGTTCTGGTTCTGGGTCACCGGCTTCTACCTCGCCTTCATGCCGCTCTATGTGCTCGGCCTGATGGGCGTGACCCGCCGCCTGCGCGTGTTCGACGATCCGTCCCTGCAGATCTGGTTCGTCATCGCCGCGATCGGCGCCTTCCTCGTCCTTCTCGGCATCATGTGCATGCTGATGCAGTTCGCGGTCAGCTTCCTCAGGCGCGAGCAGCTCAAGGACGTCACCGGCGATCCCTGGGACGCACGCACGCTGGAATGGGCGACCTCTTCTCCGCCGCCGGACTACAACTTCGCCTTCACCCCCGTCGTTCACGACAACGACGCGTGGTGGGACATGAAGCGCCGGGGCTACCAACGTCCGCTCACCGGGTTCAGGCCGATCCACATGCCCAGCAGCACCGGCACCGGCATCATCCTCGCCGGCCTCGCCACCGCGATGGGTTTTGGCCTGATCTGGTACATCTGGTGGCTGGCCGCTGTGAGCTTCGCCGCGATGCTCGTCGTCGGCATCGGCCACACCTTCAACTATCACCGCGACTTCGACATTCCGGCTGAAGACGTCATCCGGACCGAGGACGCGCGCACCAAACTGCTCGCCGGAGCCAAGTAAATGACTGTCGCTGTCAATCCCTCACAAACCGGCGAGCCGATCTTCTACGTCGCCGAGGAGCATCCGCATCCGGAAGGCTGGAGCACCTCGCTCGGTTTCTGGATTTATCTGATGAGCGACTGCCTCATCTTCGCGATCCTGTTCGCCACTTTCGGCGTGCTCGGCGGCAATTACGCCGCCGGCCCCGCGCCGAAGGACCTGTTCGACCTGAACCTGGTCGCGGTGAACACCTCGATGCTGCTGCTGTCGTCGATCACCTACGGCTTCGCCATGCTGACGATGCAGCAGAACAAGCTCGCGCAGACCCAGGTGTGGCTGGCGATTACCGGCCTGTTCGGCCTCGCCTTCATCGGCATCGAGCTCACCGAGTTCGCCCACATGATCCATGAGGGTGCCACGCCCCAGCGCAGCGCCTTCCTGTCCGCCTTCTTCACCCTGGTTGGAACCCACGGCCTGCACGTCTCCTGCGGCCTGATCTGGCTGGTGACGTTGATGGTGCAGGTCCAGAAGTTCGGCCTGATCGAGGCCAACCGCCGCCGGCTGATGTGCCTGTCGATGTTCTGGCACTTCCTCGACGTGGTCTGGATCGGCGTTTTCACCTTCGTCTATCTCCTGGGAGTTCTGCGATGAACACCGATACTCATGCAGCTGGCGCCAACGACCATCATCACGGCGACAGCCACGCCCATGGCTCGTTCTCGACCTATATGCTGGGCTTCGTGCTCTCGGTCGTGCTCACCGCGATCCCGTTCTGGCTGGTGATGAGCGGCGCGCTGCCGAGCAAGCAGATCACTGCCCTCGTCATCATGGCCTTCGCAGTCGTGCAGATCGTCGTGCACATGATCTACTTCCTGCACATGAACACGACGTCCGAGAACGGCTGGAGCATGATGGCGCTGATCTTCACCATCGTCATGGTGGTGATCGCGCTGTCGGGCTCGCTGTGGGTGATGAGCCACCTCAACAGCAACATGATGCCGATGCACCAGATGAGCGGAATGAAGTGAGCGAGGTCAGGACCGTGACGAGCGAGGCAAAAGCGATGCGTGGCCATGCTGCGCGCCCCTCCCTGTGGCTCACGGTCCTCTCGCTCACGGCCTTCGTGGCCCTGATCGCGCTCGGCGTCTGGCAGATCGAACGCCGCGCCTGGAAGCTGGCGCTGATCGACCGCGTCGAGCAGCGCGTCCATGCCCCGGCGGCGCCGATCCCCTCGCCCGCTTCGTGGCCGTCGATCTCCGCCGCGAACGACGAATACAGGCATGTCAGCGTCACCGGCCGCTTCCTGCATGACCGCGAGACGCTGGTTCAGGCCGTCACCGAGGAAGGCCCGGGCTATTGGGTGCTGACGCCGCTTCTGCGCGACGACGGCATGCAGGTCCTGATCAACCGCGGCTTCGTGCCGTCCGAGCGGCGCGACGCATCGAGCCGCCAAAGCGGCAATCCGGACGGCCCGGTCGAGATCACCGGCCTGCTCCGCATGACCGAGCCCAAAGGCGGGTTCCTCCGAAACAACGTACCGCAGCACAACCGCTGGTACTCGCGCGACGTCGCCGCGATTGCGGCGGCACGCGGTCTCCACGAGGTCGCACCTTTCTTCGTCGATGCCGGCGCCGGATCACAAATTGCCGGCGGTCCGATCGGCGGATTGACCGTGATCCGCTTTCCCAATAACCACCTGATCTACGCGCTGACGTGGTTTGCCCTGGCCTTCATGCTGGCCGGTAAACTCTTCGTCACATTCGGCGGCGGGCCGTTCCGCCGCAGGCGCTTCGTCCACGAACCGGCCGGTGGCCTAGATGCCGCCGCGCGCAGGACGGGATCAAATGCTGGAACGATGGTCGAACAGGCCTGACGACGGGAAGACGCTTTCCCAAACACTTGCTCATGGCGGGCTGGCCGTCACGCTGCAATCGCAGGCGGATGCGCGCAGCGAGCTGATCGGTGCTGCGCCGACCGACGACGAGACCAACCGCAAGAACATGGCGCTGCTGATCCAGCTGCGCTGGACCGCGGTGGTCGGCCAGATCGTGACCATCGGCGGCGTGCATTTTGGGCTCGGCATTCCCCTGCCGTTGGAGCGGATGGGCGCGGTGATCGGCGCGCTGGTGCTGCTCAACGTCTCCAGCCTCATCTGGGTGCGCCATCGCGCCGCGATCACCAACAACGAGCTGCTGGTCGCCTTGATGCTTGATGTCGCCGCGCTGACCGCGCAGCTTTACCTCTCTGGCGGCGCCACCAATCCCTTCACCTCGCTGTTCCTGCTCCAGGTGACGCTCGGCGCGGTGCTGCTCGATGCCCGCTCGACCTGGTCGCTGGTCGCGCTGACCTGCGCGAGCTTCGTGTGGTTGACGCTGGCCTACCGCCCGCTGGAGCTGCCGCCCAACCCATTGAGCGAGACTTACACGCTCACGGTCGCCGGCATGCTGCTGGGCTTCGTGCTCAATGCCGTGCTGCTGGTCGTGTTCGTCACCCGTATCAATCGAAACCTGCGCGAGCGCGATGCGCATCTGGCGGCATTCCGCCAGCATGCCGCCGAGCAGGACCACATCGTGCGCATGGGCCTGCTCGCCTCCGGCGCGGCGCATGAACTCGGCACGCCGCTGGCCTCGCTGTCGGTGATCCTCAGCGACTGGCGCCGCATGCCGGATCTTGCCGCTGATCAGGAGCTCGCTGAGGACCTCGCGGAGATGGAAACCTCGCTGCAGCGCTGCAAGTCGATCGTCACGGGCATCCTGGTGTCGGCAGGCGAAGCGCGCGGCGAAGGCTCCTCGCCGACGACGGTGACGGCGTTCGTGACCGCGCTGGTCGACGAATGGCGTGACGCGCGTTCGGCGCGGACGCTCTACTTCGTCAATACATTCGGCACGGACGTTGCGATCGTCTCCGACATCGCGTTGAAGCAGGTCATCTTCAACGTGCTCGACAACGCCTATGAGGTCTCGCGCGAGTGGGTCGAGCTCGTGGCCGAGCGCGAGGGCGACAACCTCGTGCTGTCGATCAGCGATCGCGGCCCGGGCTTTGCGCCGGAGATGCTGGCGCAGCTCGGAAAGCCCTATCAGTCGAGCAAGGGCCGCGCCGGCGGCGGGCTCGGGCTGTTCCTGGTGGTGAACGTGGTGCGCAAGTTAGGGGGCACCGTAACCGCCGAGAATCACAGGAAGCGGGGCGCCACCGTGCGCCTGACGCTGCCGCTCGCAACGCTCGCGATCGGAGGGAATTTTGACGCCTGATCGTTCGCTCATCGTCGTCGAGGACGACGCTGGCTTTGCGCGCACGCTGAAGCGCTCGTTCGAACGCCGTGGCTATGATGTCGTGCTGGCCGCCTCGATCGAAGAGGTGCGGCAGGTGCTGGAAGAGCGTTCCTTCGGCCATGCCGTGGTCGACCTCAAGCTCGGCGGCGCCTCGGGCCTTGCCTGCGTCGAGCTCCTGCACACGCATGATCCCGACATGCTGATCGTGGTGCTGACAGGCTTTGCCAGCATCTCCACCGCCGTCGAGGCGATCAAGCTGGGGGCCTGCCACTATCTCGCAAAACCCTCGAATACCGACGACATCGAAGCCGCCTTCACCAAGGCCGAAGGGAACACCGAGGTCGCGCTGGATGCGCGGCCGACCTCGATCAAGACGCTGGAATGGGAGCGCATCCACCAGACCCTGATCGAGACGGAGTTCAACATCTCGGAGGCGGCGCGGCGGCTGGGGATGCACCGGCGCACGCTGGCGCGGAAGCTCGAGAAGCGGCCGGTGAAATAGGCAACGTCTTTCAGCGGCTAAATGCCCTGCCTGGCTGATGACCTCGCGGCCAAGCACCACTAAACTGCCGATTGCTGCGGCTCATGGCCGTCGCTTTGCTGCAAGGGTCCCAGCCAGGAGTCTCCCGTGACAATGCTCGTCGAGCGGTTCGACCTAGCTGCCGCGCTTGCGTCCGCGCGCAGCCAGCGCGACACCGAAACAGTTGAGTTCGCAGAGGCTGCGCTGGCTTCCGCCAAGCAGGAGGGTCTGCAACTCGCAGTGCGGGCGCGCTATTTCGCCCTTGCCGTCATTGGCTGCCTGCTGCTGGCTATCAACCCTGCGTGGGAGCAGCTCTACTACGTGGCGCTGCTCGGCCTGTTCGCACTGATCGGCTGGGCCCAAGTCAGGGTTGGGCGGGTGGGCGTCTCACGGTCCGAATTGGCGCTCCTGTTCTGCGATTTGGCGTTGCTCACCTTCCTCATCGTGGTCCCTAATCCATTCGGGACTACGCACTGGCCGGTCGCGATGCAGTACCATTTCGGCAACTTCGTCTATTTCTTCGTGCTGCTCGCAGGCGCCACGCTGGCCTATTCCTGGCGGACCGTAATTGCGGTCGGAGCGTGGACCGCCGCACTCTGGCTGGTCGGCATGGCCTGGGTGTGGTGGCAGCCGGATCGCGATCCTGCGCTGACGGCCCACATCGCAGCCGCAATCGGCGACGATCACCGCTTGTCCGCAATGATCTCGCCCAATGCGATCGGATTCCACGTTCGCATCCAGGAAATCGTCGTTTTCATGATCGTGGCCGTGACGTTGGCGCTCGCGGTCCGCCGCAGCAATGACCTGCTGGTCCGACATGCCGCGGTGGAGCGCGAACGCGGCAATCTGGCACGCTACTTCTCACCCAATGTCGTCGCGGAATTGTCGAAGCAAGACGAGCCGTTGAAGCAGGTGCGCACGCAAGACGCTGCGGTGCTGTTCGTCGACATCGTCGACTTCACAGCCTTTGCCGATGCGCGCACGCCGCAGGAGGTGGTGCGGACGTTGCGCGAATTCCACGGGCTGATGGAGCAGGAGGTTTTCCGCCACAGCGGCACGCTCGACAAATATCTCGGTGATGGATTGATGGCGACGTTCGGCACCCCCTTTGCCGGCGCGCACGATGCCAGCAACGCGCTGCGGTGTGCCCAGGCCATGATCGTCGTGGCGGACAGTTGGAACGGGCGACGAATGGCATTGAGGGAGCCACCGCTGCGTGTGAGTTTTGGCTTGCATTATGGGCCGGTGGTGCTCGGCGATATCGGGCAGACCTGTCTGGAATTCGCCGTGATCGGTGCCACCGTCAACGCGGCAAGCCGTCTTGAGGCGTTGACTCGCACGCTCGACTGCGCGCTGGTGGCAAGCGACGATCTCATCAGCCGCGCGAAGGCCGAGCTTGGCAGCGCAGCCGAAGCATTTCAGCCACTGATGGTACGAGAGCCGCAGGCCGTTCGCGGCATCCAGCGTCCGATCGGAATATGGACTCAGGCCCGCGGCTTGTAGCATGCCGATCGCGCTCGACGCCGCTGTCACCAGCCCAACAAAAAGCCCGGCCGCAAGGCCGGGCTTTTGATGGCTTGCGCAGAACGAAGCTGCTTACGCGGCCTCGTCGGCGACGGTGGTGCCGTCGCCATCGGTATCGTCGCTATCGCCCTCGGCATCCGTGTCGGCTTCGCCCTCGGCGGCTTCCGCCTTGGCGTTGCGGCGCGGGCTCTTGGCGAGCTGGGCTTCGATTTCCTTGACCGCTTCGGTCTCGGTCGAGTGCTGCACCACCGCGATCTCGCGGGACAGACGATCGAGCGCCGCTTCATAAAGCTGGCGTTCGCTATAGGACTGCTCCGGCTGCGAATCCGAGCGGTAGAGATCGCGCACGACTTCCGCGATCGCGACGATATCGCCCGAATTGATCTTCGCTTCGTATTCCTGGGCGCGGCGCGACCACATGGTGCGCTTGACGCGGGCGCGGCCCTTGAGCGTCTCCAGCGCCTTCTTCACCAGCGCCGGATCGGACAGCTTGCGCATGCCGACATTGGCGACCTTGGCGGTCGGAACGCGCAGCGTCATCTTGTCCTTGATGAAGTTGATGACGAACAGCTCGAGCTTCGCGCCGGCGATCTCCTGCTCCTCGATGGCCAGGATCTGGCCGACGCCGTGAGCGGGATAGACAACGAATTCGTTGGCCTTGAAGCCCTGACGCTGGGTCACGACCTTCTTTTCCTCGACCTTCGGCGCAGCAGCGTGCTTCGCGGCCGGCTTGGCAGCAGCGACAGGAGCCTTGACAGGAGCAGCAGCAACGGGAGCCTTCGGCGCGGCGGGCTTGGCAGCGGGAGCCTTTGCCACCGGAGCCTTGGCAGTCACAGGCTTGGCAGCAGGCTTAGCGGCGGTCGCTTTCGCGGCCGGTTTGGCAGTCTTGTTAGGCATTGCGCTTCTTTTGTTCTTCGAGGACTTTGCAGCCGGCGCCTTCGTCGCGGTCCGACCCTTGGATGCGCTACGGCTGGCCGCGGCGACTTTTTTGGCCTCCTTATGGGAAGCCCTCGCTGAAGTACTCTTTTTACGCGTTTTCTGTGACACAGCCTGCGCGCGGAAACTGCCACGCCCCTGTTCGACATTTGGTTTCACGGGAACCCAGAGGGGCCAACGGGGCTGACGGGGTTCGGCTTAATGTGCCCAATATAGCACATTTCCCGCAAAAATCAATGATTTAGGGGTCTTCAGGGCTGGTTTTCGGCCGCGACGCCGGTATTAGGGTTAAGTTTGGGCCTGAATTAGTCGCCGGAGCCGGGGTTCGCAGAAAAATATTTCTCGAACTTGCCTTCCATGCCGTCGAATTCCTTGGCGTCGGCGGGTGATTCTTTCTTCTGGGTGATGTTCGGCCAGCTCTTGGCGTAGTCGGCGTTGACTTGGAGCCACTTTTCCAGGCCCGGTTCCGTGTCCGGCTTGATGGCGTCGGCGGGGCATTCCGGCTCGCACACGCCGCAGTCGATGCATTCGTCGGGATGGATGACGAGCATGTTGTCACCCTCGTAGAAGCAGTCGACCGGGCAGACCTCGACGCAGTCGGTATACTTGCACTTGATGCAGTTTTCAGTGACGACGTAAGTCATCCAACGCTCCGAAAAGCTCTTTTAAAAGTCGCGGCTTGCGTAGCGCGGATGGCCCGGCGCCGCAAGGTCGGGAAAGCCCGATCATGACACTTGTGTGCGTTTGATCGGCCAAGAAATGAATGCGATGCGCAATTAATTGCGCACACCGAGCTCTTCGTAGAGCACGCGGGCCGAGGCAGCATCGCCGCGGCGTTCGCTGAAGGCGGTGACTTTCAGAACACGCACGGTGCGATCGAGCGCGATGGTGAGAACATCGCCGATCTTGACCGCATGGCCCGGCGAGGTCTCGCGCGCGCCGTTGATGCGAACGTGGCCGGTGACCACGAGCTCGGCCGCGGAGGTGCGCGCCTTCACCACCCGCGCGTGCCACAGCCATTTGTCGATGCGTTGGGTTTAGAACGGCCCCATCTGGTCGGGCACTCGATGGGAGGCTGGATGGCCGCCGAGCTGGCCGCCTTTGCTGGCGAGCGCTTCGGCCGTCTGGTGCTG
>NZ_JALBGZ010001399.1:0-714 GCF_023006515.1 Bradyrhizobium sp. PRIMUS42 | reverse complement strand
CAATAGGGCAAGCCGAACAGGGCGTCGAGGCCGATCGCAGCGGCGATGCCGCCGAGGCTCGCGCAAAGCGGTCCCCAGCCGATCGCGGCGACCATCAGCGGCAGCGGTGCGAGATAGAACAGGACGAGCGAGATCAGCGCGCCCGAAATGATCGAGGCGAACATCAGGGCCGACGCGGCGCCGGCGATCAAGGCTATCAGCACAAAGGCGATCATCAGCTGTCCCGCTCCCTTCGAGCGGTTAGAGGCATCTCGCCCCAACCATCGGCGACCGGACGACCCGGAAGCCTTATGAGTTCAAATAAGTCGCGACCGGCGGCTCAACGGCCGCCGGTCGAATTGATCGTGTCAGCGAATGACGTAGGGCAAGAGACCCAGGAACCGCGCGCGCTTGATGGCGCGGGCGAGCTCACGCTGCTTCTTCGCGGACACCGCGGTGATGCGGCTCGGCACGATCTTGCCGCGCTCGGAGACGTAACGCATCAGGAGCTTGGAGTCCTTGTAGTCGATCTTCGGAGCATTGGCGCCCGTGAACGGGCAGCTCTTGCGACGACGGAAAAACGGACGGCGTGCACCAGCTTCAGCCATTGTTCTTACTCCCCATCCGTCGTGGTTTCAGCTTCTTCGCGCGGACGGCGCGGGCCGCGGTCGCCGCGGAAGCCACCACCGTCGCGATCGCCACCACGGAAACCACCCTCGCGGTCGCCACGGAAGC
>NZ_JALBGZ010001398.1:0-716 GCF_023006515.1 Bradyrhizobium sp. PRIMUS42 | reverse complement strand
AGCCACGGCAAACGGCGCATTGCGGTCTCGCTCACGGCTGCCGATATCGTCGCATCCGCCCCACCTCCGTTGCTGGCCGACGCCGCAGCAGCGGCGCCAGCGGCCTGGGGCGAGACGATCGAAAAACTGCTCCGGCTTCTGCCGGAGACCCGCACCTATGGCAGTCTGGCCTGGCAGCATCTCACCGGGCTTCCCTATCTTTCGAAGGATTCCGACCTCGATCTGCTCTGGCCGCTGGCCTCGGCCGCGCAGGCCCAAACCCTGCCGTCTGACATCGCGCGGATCGCCAGGCAGGCGCCGATGCGGCTGGACGGGGAGATCGTCGGCAGCGCGGGCGGCGTGCAGTGGCGCGAGCTGACCGGCACTGATACCGACGAAGTCCTAGTGAAAAGCCCCGCCGGCGTTCACAGCGCGACACGCGCTGCATTCCTTTCGGGGGCCACGTCATGAACGCCGCGCTGAAATGGCAATCGCTGCCGCAACACGCGCTGCATGCGGAGCAGATCGGCCATCTTGCTTCGCTTTGCCTGAAGCTCGAGGTCGAGACCCATCCGAAGCCTGGGCTCGTCAGCCACGTCGACAACGGCGCGCATCGCGACATGGACGCCACCCTGTTGTGCCTGAGCGCCGAAACCTTGATGCCGTTCTTCGGCGAGCTCGCAGCCGCAGGCGCCGAGGGCGCCAGCATGAACCGGCTGCGCGCCATCGGCGTTGCC
>NZ_JALBGZ010001397.1:0-717 GCF_023006515.1 Bradyrhizobium sp. PRIMUS42 | reverse complement strand
GCATCGCCTGCTCGAGGCGGCGGTTGATGCGGTCGAGCGCGAGGTAGATCACGGGCGTCGTGTAGAGCGTCAGCAGCTGGCTCAGCAGCAGGCCGCCGATGATGGAAATGCCAAGTGGGAAACGCAGCTCGGCGCCGGTGCCGCTCTCGATCGCGAGCGGCAGCGCGCCGAACAGCGCCGCCAGTGTCGTCATCATGATCGGGCGGAAGCGCAACAGACACGCCTGCACGATGGCTTCGTGCGGCGACATACCCCGCCCGCGCTCGGCCTCGAGCGCGAAGTCGATCATCATGATCGCGTTCTTCTTGACGATGCCCATCAACAGGATGATGCCGATCAGGCCGATCACCGAAAGGTCCTGCCCGCACAGCATCAGCGCCAGGATCGCCCCGACGCCGGCCGAGGGCAGCGTCGACAGGATCGTGATCGGGTGGATGTAACTTTCATAGAGAACGCCGAGGACGATGTAGATCGTGATCACGGCGGCGAGCAGCAGCCAGGGCTGGCCGGCGAGCGCCTTGGCGAACTCGGCGGCATCGCCGGCATAGACGCCGACGATGCTGCCCGGCATGTCGATCCGGGTCTCGATCATCTTCACGGCCTCGACGGCATCGCCGAGCGCCGCGCCCGGCGCGAGGTTGAAGCTGAGCGACACCGACGGGAATTGCGCCTGGTGCGAGATCGCGAGCGGTGCCGTCGTGCGCTTCAGCGTCGCCA
>NZ_JALBGZ010001396.1:0-721 GCF_023006515.1 Bradyrhizobium sp. PRIMUS42 | reverse complement strand
AGCCGCTTCCGGCCGCCGGGCGCTGCCTCGATCTGCCGGTGGTCTATGGCGGCGACGGCGGCCCGCATATGGCCGACGTCGTGGCCCACACCGGATTGAGTGTCGACGATATCGTCACGATCCACAGCGCTCCGACCTACACCGTCTACGCCCTCGGCAGTCATCCCGGGTACTGCTATCTCGGCGGCATGGATCGGCGCATCGCGACGCCGCGGCGCAAGGTCCCGGTGCTGCGCATTCCACGCGGCGCCGTTTCCATCGGCGGCAGCCAGACCGGCGTCTCCGCTTCAGATGGGCCAAGCGGCTGGAATACGATCGGCAGCACCGAGGTGGCGTTCTTCGATGTCGAGCGGACGCCGCCAGCGCTCCTGCAACCCGGTGACTGCATCCGCTTCAAGCCAAACCGGGTGCTGCGATGATCGAGGTGCTGTCGGCCGGCGCGCTTGCCACGGTGCAGGATCTCGGCCGCACCGGCGCGCTCAACCTCGGCGTCGGGACATCGGGCGCCATGGACCCGTTGGCGCTTGCCGCCGGAAACATCCTGCTGCGCAACGAGGAGAATGCGGCAGCTCTCGAGATACCGCTGTTCCCGTTCCGCGTCCGATTCACCCGTCCGACGGTGTTCGCCGTGACCGGCGCGGATTGCGCGCCGCAGCTCGACGAGGCGCCAGTGCTGCCATGGTGGGCTCACCGCGCCGATGCCGGTCAGGTGCTCGCGCTC
>NZ_JALBGZ010001395.1:0-723 GCF_023006515.1 Bradyrhizobium sp. PRIMUS42 | reverse complement strand
CCGCGAAGCCGGCGCCGGCCGTCCCTCGCGCGGCAAGGGCCACGTGCCCTTCGGCCGCCAAGCCACCGCATGGGAGATCGCCTATGCCGTGCTGTTCTTCCTGTCGGACGAGAGCGTCTACGTCACCGCGCAGACTCTTGCGGTGGATAGCGGCCTGAGCGGGATGTGAGGGGCCGCCGTAGCCCGGACTGCGCTGCGCTCCATCCGGGCTACGGTCCTGTCTGCGTGGTTCGCTCGTCGGCCGGTTGGCAGATGGTCTGCCATCACGCCTATGATGTGCTACGACGTCTGCCCACCAGTGTCCCGGATGGCTTGATTGATGAAAACCACGCTGCTCAAATCCGAAGACTACACCCGCTCGCCCTGGAAGAACGGCGGCGGCATCTTCACCGACATTGCGGGCGCCTGGCGCGCCGATGCGCCGGCGAAGGATTGGAGCAGCCTGCTCTGGCGCTTTGCGAGCACGCCGATCGTGGCGCCCGGTCCGTTCTCCCATATGCCCGGCATCGATCGTCTTCAGATGGTCGTCGATGGTCGCGGGCTGGTGCTGAAGTCGCCCGCGCAGGATCTTGACGAGCGTGAACCTTTTACGACGGTGCGCTTCACCGGCGAGACGGAGATCGTGACCGCACTCGAGGCAGGGCCCGTCGAGGTCGTGAACCTGATGGCGCGGCGCGGGGCTGCCGAGATCGCGCTCGTGGCGCTCCGCGAGCCCGGCGAGCG
>NZ_JALBGZ010001394.1:0-723 GCF_023006515.1 Bradyrhizobium sp. PRIMUS42 | reverse complement strand
GTGCCTCCGAAGGAGGAGCCGCCGGACGTGGAAGTCCGGTGATGATCTAGTGTGTCAGCACGCTTGCTCTGGTCTGAAGCGCGAGGTGCAGGAATTGGTGAACGCGATCGGGCAGGCGGCCTGCCCCAGCACGCTACAGAAGGTCAGCGCGTGGCCGTTGGCACGGCCTTCTTCAATGTTCTTGGCGGCGAGCGCCCGGGCCTGATCGGCGAGGCCCTGAAGCCACAGAATGCGGGCCCGGAAATATTGCGTCGATATCCTGAGATCGAGCGGGAAGATTTTCGGCTTCTCCACCAGCACATGCAGCGAGGCGTTCACCCGATCGATGCGCTGCCGCGCATCGTTCTGGTCTCCCAGATAATGCAGCGCGACCGCCATCAGGCGGTCACCCAGCATGAGATCGGTATTATCTGATGAATTCACCGCGGCGTCGGCAAAGCGATCGGCGAGTGCACGGGCCTTGCCGAACTGTCCGTTGTTGAACTGGTCGATGCACAGGCCCCAGAGTGCGCGCAGCCGGAAATCCTTGTCGTCGAGGCTCTCAGCCAGTTCGAGCGTCGTCTCGAGGATCGGGCGCGCCTGGCGCCCACGGCCCTCGCCATACATCAGCGACCAGCCGAGTGCCGACAGCAGCTGCATGCGGATGCGGTCGTCGTCGCGGTCGTCTCCGAGCGCTGCCAGGGCCGTTCTGCAGCGCTCGCGGCATTCGGCGAACAGCGAAAG
>NZ_JALBGZ010001393.1:0-727 GCF_023006515.1 Bradyrhizobium sp. PRIMUS42 | reverse complement strand
GCTCGCCGCGGCACTCGAGCAGCTTATGCGCGACGTGGCTGCCGCGACCGCCATGGGCGAGCGCGGACGGGCGCGCGTGCTCGAACGATTCAGCCTCGATGCCGAAGCGGCGCGGATCGGCCAGGTCTATCGGCCGCTGCTCTGAGCCGTCGCTTGCACCGGCTGCGAACAAAAAACGCGAAAACAACCCCATGCACAGTAGCCGGGGCGAGCGAAATCAATGGCTTGGCCGGCGAAGCGGTGTCGCTGCGGATTTTGCGAATTCGGTTTGACCCGTCGGGCAAAACACTGGCAGGATGTCATCATCGGCGCAGCCCAATGGCCTCACGTCGTAGTGCGCGCCCCAGCCTCACTCAGCACCCTCTCCGCAATCGCAACCACCTCCGTCGCGGCGATATCCCGCATGCAGTGGTGGTCGTTCATCTTGCAAATCGTGCTCTGGCAGGGCTGGCAGGACAGCACGCTCTTGTCCTGGACCACGGTTGCAGCGAGGCCGTTGAGCGGCGCCCAGAGATAGGGGCTGGTCGGGCCGAAGATGCCCATGGTGGGCGTGCCCAGGGCGGCTGCGATGTGCATCAGGCCTGAGTCGTTGGAGATGGCGACACCGGCCGCGGCCATGGCCAGCACGCCGTTGCGTAAGTCGTTGCCGGTGAGGTCACGCACGCCCGGGCCGCCTGCCGCGACGATCTCCTGGGCGAGGCCCTTTTCCCCGGGCCCGCCGACCACC
>NZ_JALBGZ010001392.1:0-733 GCF_023006515.1 Bradyrhizobium sp. PRIMUS42 | reverse complement strand
GACACGCTCGCGACCGACGGCGGGTTCGCATTCTGGTTCAACGGCGGGAACACCACGCGGGGACCGCCCGCCTTGGCATTGACGTCGACGGGCGCCTCTTCGCGCGGCACGATTTTCTCGGAGCCATCGCCGCTCACCATGCGATCCGGCACCTTGGCTGAGGAGTCCGCCGGCGAGGGCACGATCTTGGTCGGGGTGTTGTCAGCCTTGATGATCGGCGGCTCGCCGCTGCGGGGCGAGCCGACATAGGTCTTGTAGGCGAAGGCAGCGCCCGTGCCGACCACGGCAAGCGCCAGGATCGCTGCGACCGTCATCATGCCGCCGCGCTGCTTCTTCGGCTCCTCGAGCTCCGCCTCGGGATAATCGCTCTGGTAGGCGTAGGGATCGTCGGGATAGGCCGGATCGCGCTGATAGTCCTGCTCGCCTGCCTCCAGCCGGCCGTAGAGCGCATCGTCGTAGCGCGCCGGATCGGGCTGCTGATAAGGCTCCTGATGGGCCTGTTGCTGATAGGCGTGATGCTGCTGCTGGTAAGCCTGCCCCTGATAGGCGTGATCCTGATAGGCCTGATCCTCATAGGCCTGCGGCTGATGAAGATCAGGCTCGGGCGCGGCGGGCTGGGCTGAATAGCGATGCAGCGGATGGACCGGGTTCACGGAGACGGGATAGTCAGGCTCCGGCGCGGGCGCCGGCTGCACATTGGCGCGCCGCATCCATGAGGGCGGCCCGGGCGGTG
>NZ_JALBGZ010001391.1:0-733 GCF_023006515.1 Bradyrhizobium sp. PRIMUS42 | reverse complement strand
AGGCCTGCCGCGTCAGCGTACGCGCACAGACCGACGTGCCGGCGATTGCCGCACCGACGGCAAAGCCCTGGCGGGCAAGCGCACGAACCAGCATCGTCAGCAGCGCAGCCTCGCCGCCGAACAGATGTGCGCAGCCGGTGATATCGAGGAACAACCCGTGAGGCGGATCGAGCGCCACCAGCGGCGTGAAGCGGTCGCACCAGTCGGCGATATCGCTGAGCGTCTTCGCATCGGCGACGGTATCGGCGTCGAACACTTTTAGATCCGGACACATCGCCCGCGCATTGGCCAGGGGCTGGCCGATGTACAGGCCGAGGCGCTCGGCGGCCTCGTCCAGCGCATGGATCGCCAGCGCATTGTTGTCCTTGATGACGACGATGCTCGGATGAGTGGTTTTACCCAGCCCGGCGCTGCCAAGGAACCGCTGGATCCGGTCGATAGGCAGGCGCGGCAGCCACAGGCTGAGAATACGTCGACGGCTCACTGAACTGGCACTCATCACATTTCCATTCCATGATCCACCGGCCGCACGGGCCATGACGATTGCGCAACAGCTCGGCATCGAAGCGCGGCGCGCCCCAGATGCTCCACCCCGGGCTCGGCGGCGAATGCGCCGCGCGCAGCATCCACCGCGCGAAGCCCGGCAACGTCGACCGAATAAAGGCGCCTTTGCGCCTCCGCCCGGACATTGGCAAAACCGCTCTCTCGCAACACCTTGAGGTGCTGCGAGACC
>NZ_JALBGZ010001390.1:0-733 GCF_023006515.1 Bradyrhizobium sp. PRIMUS42 | reverse complement strand
CGCTCGTCGGCGGGCAGCGATCTGGAATCGCCGGGATAGAGCGGCGCGCCGTCGGGATCACGCGGCCAGGGGCCGTCCGCCTCACGCGCGGAAACGAGCTTTGCGATCTCGGCGCGGCTCTCGAAGGCGGGATAGACGAGGCCAAGCGCGGACAGCTTGTCCAGTGCGGCGCGATATTCGGCGAGATGCTCGGACTGCCGCCGCACCGGCGTCTCCCAGTTGATCCCGAGCCAGGCGAGATCCTCGTAGATCGCCGTCTCGAATTCCGGCCGGCAGCGCGTCGTGTCGATGTCCTCGATCCGCAGCAACAGAAGCCCGCCGGTCTCGCGCGCGCGATCGAAGTTGAGCAGCGCGGAATAGGCGTGACCGAGATGGAGGTGCCCGTTGGGGCTCGGGGCGAATCGGAAAACGGGTGGCGCCATTTGACAGATCTCGTCATGGCCGGGCTTGTCCCGGCCATCCACGTTCTTCGGTGTCATACGGCGCCCCTGTCAATGTCACGAACAGATACGAGCACCGTCGCTCATGGTACACATGCCGAGTGGTTAGAAAGACGTGGATGGCCGGGTCAAGCCCGGCCACGACGTCGGAGATAGTTTGCCGAATTGCCATGACCATCCACCTCGAAACCCAGTCCGATCTCGAAGAGGCCGTCCATGCGCTGATCAAGCGCGACCCGCGCCTGAAACCCGTGCTTGCGGCGGCCGGCATGCCGGCGCTGCGGCGGCGCGAG
>NZ_JALBGZ010000138.1:0-11218 GCF_023006515.1 Bradyrhizobium sp. PRIMUS42 | reverse complement strand
CCCGCGCGGCCTGCAACACGCCGGGCGCGCTCGGTGTCGCCCGCACCGTCGAGATCGACACCACGGGCGGCCCCGGCTTCGGCTTCGAGCATTTCAAGGACCTCGACTTCCTGCGCGACAAGGAGGTGGTGCTGACCTTCGACGATGGTCCCTGGCCCAAGAACACGCCCGCGGTGCTGAAGGCGCTCGCCGACGAATGCACCACCGGCATCTTCTTCTCGATCGGCAAGCACGCGACCTACGAGCCGGAGATCCTGAAGCAGGTCTATGCGGCTGGCCACACCGTGGGCACCCACACCTGGTCGCACGCCAATCTGAACAACAAGAAACTTACCGAAGCGCAGCGAAAGGAAGAGATCGAGAAGGGCCTGTCCGCGGTGAAGTGGGCGCTCGGCGGCATCTCGCCCTCGCCGTTCTTCCGCTTCCCGGCGCTCCAGCATCCGCCGGAGATGGTCACCTATCTCGGCAACCGCAACACCGCGATCTTCTCCTGCGATATCGACTCCTTCGACTTCAAGGCCTCGAAACCCGAGAAGGTGGTCGAGACCGTGATGAAGAAGCTCGACACCAAGGGCAAGGGCATCATCCTGATGCACGACTTCCAGAAGCACACTGCGGAGGCCCTGCCCGAGTTGCTCAAGCGCCTGAAGGCGGGCGGCTACAAGGTGGTGGCGATGCGCGCCAAATTCCCGGCATCGACGTTGCCCGAGTACGACCAGGAGCTGCTCAAGGACGCCAAGCTGCCGACTGTGAGCCAGCGCCCGGTCAACTCGGTGGTGACGACCGTTTCCGAATAGACGGCAATTGTCTTTCCGGATCGAAGGCTACGTCATCGTCTCAGCGAACGGCATGCTTGCTGACGCCGGTCACGTCATGCCCGACAGCCTGAAGTTCGAGGGCGACAAGCTGTTCTTCGAGCAGGCGCTCGATCGCGCCGCGTTGATCGTGCACGGCCGCAACTCGCATGAACAGCAGCCGAACTCGCCGAAGCGCAAGCGGCTGATCCTGACCCGCAAGATCAAGGCGCTCACCGTCGATCCGGAAATGCCGAACGCGACGCTGTGGAATCCGGAACACGCGAGCTTCGAAAATGCCTGCGCCTTTGCGAACGTCGCCTCCGGCATGGTCGCCATCATCGGCGGCCCCGCCGTATTCGACATATTCATGGGCCGTTACGACACGTTCTGGCTGTCGGAAGCCCCGCATGTGCGCCTGCCCGGCGGCGAAGGCTGTTTCGTCGGCGTGCCCCAGCGGACGCCGCACGAGGTGCTGGCGTCCCACGGGGTGCAGCCGGGCGCGCCCTATCTGCTCGACGCGGCGCATGAGGTGACCGTGACGCCGTGGAGCCCGGCAAGGGGCTCCAATTAGAACTCGAAAATCAACCCCATGCACAGTACCGGCAATAGGCTACCTACGCCTATCCTGCGCGTTCACCACGCGTATCGGACGACGCTGCGACCGGCATAAGGGCGGGTCACGTTCGAGATCGCGCCTCCAAGCGCGACGGAGTGAACGCGCGGAAGTCCGCAGAGCGCGAGTAACCCGCTACGGCGCCGGAAGGTGATAGGCCAGCACACCTCGGAGCGTGTGCACCGTGCCGCCGGCGCTCAGGCTCGTCATGGAATCAGACGCGAGATCGTCCCTCGCCCCGAGATGCGTGACGCGATATTCCGCGCGGGCCGAAATGTTGTCGGTGAAGAAGCGCTCGAAGCCGCCGCCGAAGGTCGCGCCGTGATATTCCCGGGTCGGCGCGGTGCCGGGAAATCCGAGGAAATTATATGAGATCGACTGCGCGGTCGTGCCGCTGTAGCCGCCGAGCAGATAGACCATCGTCTCCGGCGCTACGAGATAGCCGACGCGTCCGCCGACGGTCCACCCCCACTTCACCGCGGCGAGATCCGACGAAATCTCGGCACCTGCGCCAGATGCCTTGACCCTGGCGCCACCGTTGGTCCCGGCATCGATCAGGCCAAATGCGCCGACGACCCAGCGCGGCGCGACCTGGCGATCGTAACCGATCGTGAACGTGCCGCCGACATCGGCGCCGCCGAGACCGGAGGCGTTGACATCCAGCACGCCGGCGAACGTGCCCGCGATATGCGGTGTGATGACATCGCCGCCAATGCCCGCACCAACATAGACGCCCGTCCAGATCGGCTTGATCGCCGGTGCCGCCGAAGCGGGCGCGGGTCCGCCGAACTGGCCGAAGCGATAGGCTGCGCCAATCCGGACCACATGCTCGGACAGATCAGTGGTCCAGATCGCGCCAAGCGGATCGACCGTGGAGTGTTGGCCGAGCGCGACATAACGGTATTCGCTCCGCAACGAGACGTTGCTCGCAAGACGATATTCAGCGCCCGCGCCGACCGTGTAGCCGCGCGACGTCAACGCCGGTTCCTGCACCGTGAACGAGGGCCCGCCGAAGGTCGCGTAGTTGAGATTCCAGTTGTTGATCCGCGTCTCACTGTAGCCGGCGAGGCCGTAGAGCAGGATATCGGGCGTCACCAGAAATCCGGCACGACCGCCGATAGTCCAGCTCTGGTCCAGTGACGGCAGCGTAGCGCTCAGGCTCTGCCCAAAGAAGAATGGGCTCGACGCACTGGCTGTGGTGCGCTGGCGCGACCAGTCGTAGTCGAAGAAGCCGCCGATCACGACGCGCGGCGCGACCTGGACGTCAAATCCGGCGAAGGCGGACAGTCCGAGATCGGCGCCTTGCAGGCCGTCGAGCGTGAACAGGTCGGGACCACCGCCAACCGGCGCCAGGCGCGACCGGCCAGTCGTAAAGTCGAAGCCCAGTCCGCCGCCGACATAGAACTGGGTCCAGTTGGAGACGGACACCGATTGCGGCCGCGCCTTCACCGGCAAGTCAGCTGCATGAACTGCCGCGGCAGCAAAGGCGCCGACATGCGCTGCACTGAGAACTCCCAGAGCGCACGCCGCCCGTCGCGTCAGATAAACCAATTACCGCCCCTATCACCCCGCGCCGGTTGCCCACATGCAACCGGACGACCGGTCATATTCTGCACCGTCGCAGATGCACAAGTGGAGAGCCGCGAGCAACGCCTCGCGGTTGCGGTTTTGGGGAGCCGCTGTGATCACGAAGCCATAATGTGTGAATGAAGGTTCACGCGGCGATCACCTGCCGCGAGCGCCGCGCAGTCCTCGCGACTCATTGTTCGAGCGACCGCAGAAGATCACTCACTCGCGCAGGCTCCTACACGTCCCCATAGGCCGCTTCGGCCGGGCGTGTGGTGCGGCCGTATCCCATGATCATGAACAATGCGCCCATGATCGAGAGATTCTTGAGCGCGTCGACCACCATCTTTGCATTCTCGGGCGGCGCCTGATTCCAGAAATCATCGAACAGCACGGTCGCCACCGCGACGTAGATGATCATCAGCATCGCGAAGAACCGCGCGCCGAAATTCAGCGCGATCATCAGGCCCGCGATGATCTCGAGCCCGCCGACCGCAATCGCCAGCAGTTGCGGCGTGGTCATGGCGGTCGCCGTTTCGACCTGCTTGGCGTAGGGCGCAATCACCTCAGGCACCACGACCTTGGTGGCGATGAAGTCGGCCGTCGCCTGGATGGCAAAGAGCTTGGTCGCGCCGGTGTAGATGAACAGCACGGCGAACAGGATCCGCCCGAAAGTCACGAACGCTGGCATGATCGGCCTCTTGGCAAGCTCAAAGCGCGGGGATGCTCGACGGATTATGAAGAGTCGTTCGTCAGTTTACAAACACGGAAATGGAGAGCTGCGAACAATTCAAAAGTTGGCGACGCGAGCGGTGCGTTGGCGCTCCCTGGCGGAATCGAATCATAGCGGCGAGTTCTGCCCATTCTCTCCGCTTCATGGCCGGGCTCGCCCCGGCCATCCACGACTTGCGCAGCCGTACACGGAACTTGGAGCCCGGGACGAGCCCGGGCATGACGAGTTCGCGGAACGTCGACCCTACGTGAACAACGTCGGCTGCTGCCGCGAGGCGCGCTCCTGGGCTTCCACCACGGCGACCGCCGTCATGTTGAGGATGCCGCGCGCGGTGACCGACGGCGTCAGGATATGCGCCGGGCGCGCCGGGCCGACCAGGATCGGGCCGACGGGAAGCGCGTCCGCCAGCGACTTGATCATCTGATAGGCGACGTTGGCGGTGTCGAGGGTCGGCATGATCAGGATGTTGGCCTCGCCCTCCAGCTGGGAGTGCGGCAGCACCATCTTCCGCGCAGCAGCGGAGAGCGCGGTGTCGCCCTGCATCTCGCCGTCGGCCTCGATCTCCGGATGCTTGTCCTTCAACAATTGCGTCGCCCGCCGCATCTTGCGTGAGGAGTCGGTGTCATAGCTGCCGAAATCCGAGTGGGAAACGAAGGCGATCTTCGGCTTGATGTTGAAGCGCTGGACGTGGACCGCGGCGAGCGATGCGATCTCGGCGAGCTCCTCTGCGCTCGGATTGGGACGAACCTGCGTGTCGGCGATGAAGAAGGCGCCCTTGCTGGTGATCAGCAGCGCCAGCGCCGCGTAGTCGCTGATTCCAGGCGAGAAGCCGACGATCTCGCGCACATGGCGCAGATGGCTCATGTAGCGGCCCTCGACGCCGCAAAGCATGGCATCCGCCTCGCCGCGCGTGACCGCGAGCGCGGCGATCACCGTGTTGTTGGTGCGCACCACAGTGCGCGCCGCATCCGGCGTCACGCCGCGGCGCCCGGCGACCTCGACATAGGACTGCACGTAGGAGCGGTAGCGCGGATCGTCCTCGGGATTGACGAGATCGAAATCCTTGCCGATGCGGATCGAGAGGCCGAAGCGCTTGATGCGCGCCTCCACGACCGAAGGACGGCCGACCAGGATCGGACGCGCCAGGTTCTCCTCCAGCACCACTTGCGTGGCGCGCAGCACGCGCTCATCCTCGCCTTCGGCGTAGATCACGCGCACCGGCTGGGTCTTGGCCTTGGCGAACATCGGCTTCATGACGAGGCCGGAGCGGAAGGCGAAGCGCTCGAGCAGCGCGGTGTATTCGTCGAAATTGGTGATGGGCCGCGTCGCTACGCCCGACTCCATCGCCGCCTTCGCCACCGCCGGCGCGATGCGCAGGATCAACCTGGGATCAAAGGGGCTCGGAATCAGCGAACCCGGGCCGAAGCCTTGCGTCTCGCCGGTGTCGAAGCCTTGTGCGACCGCATCGGACGGCGCCTCGCGCGCGAGCTGGGCGATGGCCTCGACGGCTGCGTGCTTCATCTCCTCGTTGATGGCGCTGGCGCCGACGTCGAGCGCACCGCGGAAGATGAAGGGAAAGCACAGGACGTTGTTGACCTGGTTCGGATAGTCGGAGCGGCCGGTGCAGATCATGGCATCGGGGCGCACCTTGCGCGCTTCCTCCGGCATGATCTCCGGGGTCGGGTTCGCGAGCGCCATGATCAAGGGCTTGTCGCCCATCGCCTTGGCCATCTCCGGCTTGAGCACGCCCGGCGCCGAAAGGCCGATGAAGATGTCGGCGCCGCCGATGACGTCGCCGAGCGTACGCTTGTCGGTCTTCTGCGCGTAGACCGCCTTCCAGCGGTCCATCGTGGTGTTGCGCCCCTCATGCACGAGCCCGTCGATGTCGCAGACCCAGATGTTCTTGCGCTGCGCGCCCATCGACACCAGGAGATTGAGCGTCGCGATCGCCGCGGCCCCTGCGCCCGACGCCACGATCTTGACGTCCGACAGCTTCTTGCCGTTGAGCCTGAGGCCATTGGTGATGGCGGCGGCGACGATGATGGCGGTGCCATGCTGGTCGTCATGGAAGACCGGGATCTTCATGCGCTCCTTCAGCTGCGCCTCGATCTCGAAGCATTCCGGCCCGCGGATGTCTTCCAGATTGATGCCGCCGAAGGTCGGCTCGAGCGCCGCCACGGTCTCGACCACGCGCTCGATGGTGTCGGCGGCGATCTCGATGTCGAACACGTCGATGCCGGCGAACTTCTTGAACAGGACCGCCTTGCCTTCCATCACCGGCTTGGAGGCCAGCGGGCCGATATTGCCGAGGCCGAGCACCGCGGTACCGTTGGAGACCACGGCGACCAGATTGGCGCGGGTGGTCAGCGTGGCGGCTTCCGCCGGGTTCTTGGCGATCTCGGTGCAGGCCGCTGCAACGCCCGGCGAATAGGCCAGCGCGAGGTCGCGCTGGTTGGCAAGCGGCTTGCTTGCCTGGATCTCGAGCTTCCCTGGGCGCGGCAGACGGTGATAGGCGAGTGCCGCCTGGTGGAGATCATCAGAATAGGACGACATGCGGTGTCTCGCCTCGCGTTACCGGCCTCAAAATGCACGATCCGGGGCGGCTGTCCAAGCCGACCGTATTTCCGGGTCATGGAAACGGGATGAAGCACGCCGGGCGCCCCGGTGGCAACATCCGATTGCGCGCCCATCAACAGGACGCGCGGTCAAACGCTTGAAAACCATAGCTTTCTCTGGACCGCGCGGCGTTTCGCGAATATGGCAGGTTGCGCGGTGCAAAAGAGCAATCGGAGTCATGGAATGAAGCGAATCCTGATCGGCCTGGTCGCACTCCTCGTGCTCGGCGCGGGCGGATGGTTCGGCTTCAACTTCTATGTCCAGCATCGCGCCACCGCCGAGGTCGAGGCCGCGTTCGAACGGATCCGTTCGAGCGGCGGCAAGGCGAGCCATGGCAAGATCGGGTTCGAGCTCGCGACCCGGACGCTGACGATCGAGGATATCGCGATCGCTCCCGGCGAGCCGCCGCAGGCGCAGATCAAGATCGCCGGCATCAAGGGCACGGGCGTTCGCCTGATCGACGACAGCAGCTTCTCGGCCGACAGCATCGACGTCACGGGTTTCGAAGTCGCGCTGGACCAGGTCGGCGCCGCGAAGCTGAAGGCGTCCTACAAGATCCCGCAACTCACCTTACGTGACTATGCCGGCCCCGTTCACGCCGGCAATGCGCCGACGGGCGGCTCCCTGATCGAGCTTTACCGCTATGTGCTCGAACAGTACGCCAGCATCACGGCATCGTCCGTCACGGCTCCGACGCTGACGATGACCTTCGATGCGAGCCGCAGCGCCGCCGGCAGCGGCGAGGTCGCCTATTCCGGCCTGGCGATCCAGAATCTCAAGCGCGGCAAGATCGATGCAATGAAGGCGGACCGCGCCGTCTTCACCATCGACGTTCCGCAGCCGGGCAGGCAGGACAAGCTGACCGGCGACCTCTCCAACATCATCGTCAACGATTTTGACGCCACCGCGATCGCCGCGGCGCTCGATCCGCAGAAGAGCGGCGACGACAGCTACCATCGCGTCTACCGGCAGATCTCGGCCGGCCCCTATGTGCTCAAATCGACCCAGGGCATGCGGATGGACATCGACGGGATCACCTTCGAGGACATCGCGGTGCAGCCGTCAAAATTCCGGCCGGCCGAGATCATCGCGCTCATACCTTCGGACCGATCGGTGGTCCCGACCGCCGCGCAATCGCGCGAGATGATGGAGAAGCTCGCCGGATTCTATGAAGGCTTTCGCATCGGCAAGATCGAGATCGGCAAGACATCCATGAGCACGCCGCAAGGGACGGCCAGGATCAATGCCGTCAGATACCGGGAGGGCGAGTTCGCGGTCGAAGGCGTGGATACGCCGTCGCCGCAAGGGCAGTTCAAGATGGAGCGCTTCGCGCTGAAATCGTTCAGCGCGGCAAACCTGATGCGCTGGGCGGCAGGGCTCAGCAGCCACGGTCAACCGCCCTCGCCCGATCAGATGCTGGGCCTGTTCCGCGTGCTCGAGGGCGCCGAGATCAAGGGCGTGGTGGCGCCCTACAAGACCACACGGCAGTTCGTCACCATCGACACGCTCAGCCTGAACTGGGGTCAGTTGGTCGGATCGATCCCGAGCAAGGCCAATCTGGTCGTGAAGATGGTCACCCCCACAGATCCCGCAAATCCGGCGCAGCGGCCGCTGATCATGGCGGGCGTCGACAAGCTCGCGATCAACCTCGATCTCGGCGCGGCCTGGACGGAATCGTCGGGGGCGTTTGCGCTCGCGCCCGCCACGATCGACCTCGGCAATCTCGCCAGGGCGCAGGCCCGCTTCGCACTCGCCAACGTTCCGCGGGGCGTGTTCACGACCGATCCGGTGCAGGCCATGAGCGATGCCGGGAAGATCGAGACCGGCGCGATCGAGCTCTCGTTGCGCGACAGCGGCGCCGTCGATCTCGTCGTGGCGCAGTTTTCCCGTATGCAGGATGTCAGCCGCGATGCCGCGCGCAGTGCCATCGTCGAGATGATCCGCGCGCAGGGCGAGAAGCTCGCGGCGTCCAATCTCGATGTCAGGGCTGCGGTCGATGCGCTCGCCGGCTTCGTCGCGACGTCAGGGCAGACGCTGACCATCAAGTTGACCCCGCTCGGCAAGCTGCCGGTGGTTCAGCTCATGGATGTCCTGAACAGCGAGCCGGTCGCCGCACTGGCGCAGTTCAGGATCGAGGCGTCGACGGGATTGTAGATCGGGCTGGTGGTCTCGTGTCCCGGACGCGGCGCGGCATGAAATGACGCGACGCAGAGCCGGGACCCAGAGAGCCTGATGTTCGCTGAGACGTGGGCCCCGGCTCTGCAGCGCACCGCTTAAGTAGCGCTGCGCTGCGTCCGGGGCACGAGACCGAAACCGCCACACTCACTTCTGCGGCAGATCGTAGGGTGGGCAAAGCGAAGCGTGCCCGCCAATCGAACCTGATGATGTGGATGGATGATGGTGGGCACGGCGCTAAGCGCCTTTGCCCACCCTACGGGACTGCATCCAGCCGCAAAAGCAGCCTCACTTCTGCGGCAGGTTGACCCGCACATGCAGCTCGCGGAGCTGCTTGGTGGTGGCGTCCGAGGGCGCGCCCATCAAGAGGTCCATGGCCTGCTGGTTCATCGGGAACAGCGAGATCTCGCGCAAATTGTTGGTGCCGCACAAGAGCATCACGATGCGGTCGACACCCGCGGCCATGCCGCCATGCGGCGGTGCGCCGTACTGGAAGGCACGGTACATGCCGCCGAAGCGGTCGACCACTTCCTGCTCGCCGTAACCTGCGATCTCGAACGCCTTCACCATGGCTTCCGGCACGTGGTTGCGGATGCCGCCCGAGGCGATCTCGTAGCCGTTGCAGGTAATGTCGTACTGGAACGCCTTGATGGTCAGCGGATCCTGGCCCTTCAGCGCGTCGAGGCCGCCCTGCGGCATCGAGAACGGGTTGTGCGAGAAATCGACCTTCTTGTCGTCCTCGTTGTACTCGTACATCGGGAAGTCCACGATCCAGGCGAGTTCGAACCGCTCCTTGTCGGTGAGGTTCAACTCCTCGCCGACCTTGTTGCGGGCAAGGCCAGAGAATTTCCAGAACTTGTCGGGATCGCCGGCGACGAAGAAGGCGGCATCGCCCTCCTTTACGCCGATTTGCGCACGGATCGCAGCGGTGCGCTCGGGCCCGATGTTGTTGGCGAGCGGACCTGCGCCCTCGCCGCCCTCGCGCCACATGATGTAGCCGAGGCCGGGCTGGCCCTCTCCTTGCGCCCACGAGTTCATGCGATCGCAGAACGCGCGGCTGCCGCCGCCTGGTGCGGGAATGGCCCAGACCTGGTTCTTGGGATCCTCGAGCATGCGCGCGAACACCTTGAAGCCGGAGCCGCGGAAATGCTCGGAGACGTCCTGCATCTCAATGGGGTTGCGCAAGTCAGGCTTGTCGCTGCCGTATTTGCGCAAGGCTTCCGCGAACGGAATCCGCCGCCAGCCCTTCGTCACCGGCTTGCCCTTGGCGAACTCCTCGAACACGCCGGTGATGACAGGCTCCATCGCCGCGAACACGTCATCCTGCGTGACAAAGCTCATCTCGACGTCGAGCTGGTAGAACTCGCCGGGCAGACGGTCGGCGCGCGGGTCCTCGTCGCGGAAGCAGGGCGCGATCTGGAAATAGCGATCGAAGCCCGACATCATCAGCAGCTGCTTGTACTGCTGCGGCGCCTGCGGCAACGCGTAGAACTTGCCGGGATGAATGCGCGAGGGCACCAGGAAGTCGCGCGCGCCTTCCGGCGAGGACGCGGTCAGGATCGGCGTGTTGAATTCGAAGAAGCCCTGCCCCTCCATGCGACGACGCATCGACTTGATGATCTCGACGCGCGTCATGATGTTCTGGTGCAGCTTCTCGCGACGCAGATCCAGGAAGCGGTACTTCAGGCGGATGTCTTCAGGATATTCCTGGTCGCCGAACACCGGCAGCGGCAGGTCGCCGGCCGGGCCCAGCACCTCGATCTCGCTGACATAGATCTCGATCTTGCCGGTCGGCAGATCGTCGTTGTCGGTGCTCTTGTTATCCGCGCCGGCCGGGCGGCGGCGCACCTTGCCGTCCAACTTGACCACAAATTCGGAGCGCAGCTTTTCCGCCTGCGAAAACGCCGGCGAATCCGGGTCGACCACGCACTGGGTCAGGCCGTAATGGTCGCGCAGGTCGATGAACAGCACGCCGCCATGGTCGCGAACGCGATGGACCCAGCCCGAGAGGCGGATCGTCTCGCCGATGTTGCTCTCGCGGAGCGCGCCGCATGTATGTGACCGGTAGCGATGCATGGTCGTCCCAAAATCAATGTGGAGAGATCGAATCGGGTAGGGCCTGATGCCCTAGCCGAAGTTGCGCAGGGTTTACCCGACGAGGCCGAGGGCGGCAACCAATGGAACGGCCTGTTTTGGGCCCGGAAGGCCCATTTTTGGCTGGTTTTGGCTCGAGCCTTTGCCATCCGGCGTTCCCCGCCTATCTTTACCGGTATGACCGTCCATTTCCCCTTCCAGAACTCCTATTCGGCGCTGCCGGACAGCTTCTTCGCCCGCGTCGCGCCGACCCCGGTCGCGGCCCCCCGGCTGATCAAGCTGAACCGGCCGCTGGCGGCCCAGCTCGGGCTCGATCCTGATGTGCTGGAGACCCCGGAAGGCGCGGCGATCCTGGCCGGCAAGACGGTTCCCGACGGCGCCGACCCCATCGCCATGGCTTATGCCGGCCACCAGTTCGGGCAGTTCGTGCCGCAGCTCGGCGATGGCCGCGCCATCCTGCTCGGCGAGGTCATCGACAGAGATGGCGTCCGCCGCGACATCCAGCTCAAGGGATCTGGGCCCACTCCGTTCTCCCGCCGCGGCGACGGCCGCGCCGCGCTCGGGCCCGTGCTGCGCGAATACATCGTCAGCGAGGCGATGTTCGCGCTGGGCATCCCGACTACG
>NZ_JALBGZ010001389.1:0-733 GCF_023006515.1 Bradyrhizobium sp. PRIMUS42 | reverse complement strand
GGCACGATGTCGACCGTGGTGCGCGATGCGCCATGGCCACCGGCTTCGGTACCCTGCGCGATCAGGATCTCCGCGCCGGCATCGAGCGCCTGCTTGGCCATGTCCTCGCTCTGCACCTGGCAGATCAGTCGCGCACCGCTCGCCGCGATGCGCGGCGCGAACGGCGAGGGATCGCCGAATGACAACATGATGGCCTGCGGGCGAGCATCGAGCGCGATGTCGAGCAGCTCGGGCTGTTTCGCCAGGCTCCAGGTGATGAAGCCGATACCGAACGATGCAAAGCCCTTCAGCTCTACGGCCTCTGTCTGAAGTCGAACACGGTCACCGTATCCGCCACCCAGGATGCCGAATCCGCCGGCCTCGCTAACAGCGCGGGTCAGCCGGCTGCCAGCGATCGTATCCATGGGCGCCGACAGGATCGGATGCCTGATCCCCAGAAGCTCCGTCAGCGGCGTGGCAATCGGCATGGGTTCTCCCACTCTGGACAGGAAGATTAGGCGCGAATAACATTCTGCAAAATTGAATTCTACAGAACGTTGCCATCTCAAAAGAGAAACGGGTCATGGAACTCAACGATATCAGGACCTTTGCGGCCGTCGCCCGCACCGGCGGCATCACCCGCGCCGCCGAAGAGCTCAACACGGTCCAGTCGAACGTCACCCAGCGCGTGAAGGCGCTGGAGGCGGAGATCGGCACGGCGCTGTTCGAACGCCACAGCCGCGGCATGACGCTG
>NZ_JALBGZ010001388.1:0-733 GCF_023006515.1 Bradyrhizobium sp. PRIMUS42 | reverse complement strand
CGAGGCCGGCGCCGCCGATATAGAGCTCGCCTGCGATCCCCACGCCCGCCGGGCGACCCTCCCGGTCCAGCACATGCACTTGCGTGTTCGACAGCGGACGCCCGATCGGCACCAGCGCCCCGTCCACCAGCCGGCTCGCATCGTACCAGCTGACGTCCCACGTCTCCGCCATCCCGTAGACATTGAGCAGCGCCGCATGCGGCCAGCGTTCCGCGAACGCCGCCGCCAGACGGCTCGGCACCGCCTCGCCCCCGATCATGCACATCCGAAGGTGCGGCGCCTCGCTCTCGGACGGCACGAGCTCGAGCAGCGAATGCAGTTGCGACGGCACCAGCGCCAGACGCTCCACCTGCTCTTCGCCGATGATCCGCATCAGCTCGCGTGGATCGCGCGACGACGCCGCACTGGCGATCACCATCCGGCCGCCCGCCAGCAGCGGCTGGAACACTTCCCAATACGCATCCAGGAAGTTCGCCGACGTCTTCTGGCAATACACCGTCCCGCCGTCGCCCGTCCCCTCCCAGCCCAGCCGTTTGCACGCATTGCGATGCGTGCCCATCACGCCCTTGGGCCGCCCGGTGGATCCGGAGGTGTAGATCACGTAGGCGAGGTTGTCCGGTCCGCTCACCGCGGCCGGTGCAGAGGTCTCCTCGCCTATGATACCGCCGAGATCGTCATCGAGCCGCACCCGCCGGACCGCGGCCTCGCCCAGACGCGCCTCGGCCGCGGCCTG
>NZ_JALBGZ010001387.1:0-734 GCF_023006515.1 Bradyrhizobium sp. PRIMUS42 | reverse complement strand
ATCCGGTCGTCGGCTATTCCGGCCACGAGCGTGGCATTGCCGTCTCGACCGCCGCGGTGGCGCTCGGCGCCGTCGTGATCGAACGCCACATCACCCTCGACCGGGAGATGGTAGGTCCGGACCACGCCGCGAGCCGATGGGCATCGATGGAGAAACCGCGCGAGGCGGCGTCTTGAGCTTCAGGCGTATTTATCGGGGCCGGCTTTGCGCGCATAATGAAGTCAACTTAGGCACGATCCGCAGGGCTGGGAACCGGCTCCTGGAAAAAGATCGCGCCGAGGTGAGGGGTGAGGAACGGACGGGAATGTGATCGATCAGGATCACGTCGAGAGGGAGTGAGGGCCCTCGCGCCATATTCGCGACGGAAACACCGCCTTGATGCTGCGTAAGCGACGGCGAACAGTTGCCGGGACGGAAAGGCGGCCGCGTTAAGCGGCCATTATCCTTTTGTTTCGGTTAACTATTTGCCGACAATATGCCTGAATCCGCGGCTTGTGTCGTGGAAAGAATGTGATGACCGGCCGGCGAGAAGGCGGGTCAGAAGAGAAGCTGCCATGGTGGGCCCGCGTTATCCAAAGTCTCCCGTTCCGGGGCCCCGATCGTCGGGGGCGACCCGAAGGAGCGCGCTCGGCCTGTTGCTCGGGGCACCCCTGCTGTCGGCCTGCGCCGGCGTGCAGCAGAGTCTGAGCCAGTTCTCCAACCCGTTCAGCAGCTCCTCCGCGCCGCCGGCCCAG
>NZ_JALBGZ010001386.1:0-737 GCF_023006515.1 Bradyrhizobium sp. PRIMUS42 | reverse complement strand
CCGCTGGAGCCGCCGGAGGAGCGCTCCGCGCTCCACGCATTGCGGGTGCGGCCGAACAAGGGCGAGTCCGTCAGGCACTTGCTGCCGAATTCCGGCGTCGTGGTCTTGCCGATCAGGATCGCGCCTTCGCTGCGCATCCGCGCAACCGCAACGGCATCCTCATTCGGCACATTGTCCTTGTAGGGAACGGCACCGAAGGTGGTCTTGACGCCCTTAGTGTTGACGATGTCCTTGACGGTGACGGGGATGCCATGGAGCAGACCGAGCGGCTCGCCCGCCATCACCTTGCGCTCAGCCGCGCGCGCCTCAGCCATCGCCTGCTCGCCACAGAGCGTGATGAAGCAGTTCAGCTCGGGCTGCAGCGCCTGGGCGCGCGCGAGCACGGCATTGACGATCTCGACGGGGGAAATCTTCCTTGTGGCGATGAGTCCGCGCAGTTCGGTTGCAGACAAGTGGCAGGGATCGCCGTTCATCGTCACATCACGCTCCGAAAGCGGGCCGCCGTTGGCCCAGCCATTGACAGCCAGAATGACAGTTTTGTTAACTGGCCGTCCAATACCATTTTGATCGTCAACCCATACGTTTCCGGTATGCCAATGGATCTTCGCAGGCTCCGCTATTTCGTCGCCGTCGCCGAAGCCCGCAGCGTCGGCAAGGCCGCCGAGCGGCTGCGGATGGCGCAGCCACCCCTTTCCGTCCAGATCCGCAAGCTGGAAGCCGAGATCGGCGCGCCCCTG
>NZ_JALBGZ010001385.1:0-740 GCF_023006515.1 Bradyrhizobium sp. PRIMUS42 | reverse complement strand
AGGCTGTCGCCGCCGATCATCGCGGCCAGCAGCAGCCCGTCCGGCTTCAGCGCGCGCCGGACCTGTGCGAGCACGCCCGGCAGGTCGTTGACGAATTGCAGCGCCAGCGCGGAGACGGCGAGGTCGAGACTTTCCGGTGCAAAGGGCAGCTTTTCCGCGCCAGCAGCATCGAGCGCGATGTGTTCGATGGATGGAAGCCGCGGACGCAGGGTCGCGAGCCCTTCGCCTGGCGTCCAAAGATCGACCGGGGTGTGAAACTCGCGCATCACCGCGGCGAGCCGTTCCGCCATGTCTTCCGCAACACGATCGAGCAGGAAGCTCACGGCACCTTGCATCTGCGCGCGCCGCTGCCGCGCGTGCAGCAAAGCGCGATCGAACAAAGCGGGCGGAGTTGGGGGGTGTTGAGCCATGCCGCTGGTTACGCCGATCATGCTGACTATTGCAATCACTCTCGTGTCCCGAACGCCGTGCGCCACGCAGTGACGCTCCGCAGAGCCGACCCAGAAGTCACACCGCATGATTCGGAAAGATGGCCCCGGCTCTGCAGCGCACCGATACGCGGCGCACTGCGTCCGGGGCACGAGACCATGACTTGAGCAATCCAGGTTGCAACGCTAGCCTCCTCCCATGGAAGCCGACGCCGCCCCCAACCGTTCCATCGCCACACCGCTGCGTGCCGCCTGGACGGCGGGCCGTCACATCCTGTCGCGCGCCGCACGGCTCGCGCTCGACATTGCGCT
>NZ_JALBGZ010001384.1:0-742 GCF_023006515.1 Bradyrhizobium sp. PRIMUS42 | reverse complement strand
CCCGCTGCTCGGCAAGCGCGTGCTGATCACCGGCTGCGGCCCGATCGGCGCGCTGATGATTTTGGTCGCGCGCTTCGGCGGCGCCGCCGAGATCGTGGTGACGGATGTCGCCGACGCACCGCTCGCGGTTGCCAAAAAGCTCGGTGCCAGTCACGCCATCAACGTCGCGACTGACGCCGCCGCGCTCGATCCCTGGCGCGCCGGCAAGGGCGTGTTCGACACGCTGTTCGAAGCCTCCGGGAATCAGGCTGCGCTGCGCACCGCGCTCGACGTGCTGCGCCCTGGCGCGACCCTCGTTCAGCTCGGCCTCGGCGGCGAGATGACGCTGCCGATCAATTCCATCGTCGCCAAGGAATTGCAGCTCCGCGGCACCTTCCGGTTCGATCCCGAGTTCGAGCTCGCGGTGCGCCTGATGGGCGAAGGCCTGATCGACGTCAAGCCGCTGATCACGGCCACCATGCCGTTCGAGAACGCGGCCGCCGCCTTCGAGCTCGCCAGCGACCGCTCGCAATCAATGAAGGTGCAGCTTACCTTCTGAGCATGATCCGGAAAAGTGTGCAGCGGTTTTCCGATAAGATCATGCTCAAACAAAAGATCTAAAGAGCGATGAATCTCATCGCTCTTTAGCCGCGTCGGCGGCCTGCTGGCTCTCGATCAGCCGATCGCTGACCAGCCGCACGGCGCCCCGTTTCCACGAATAGTCCGCGCCCAGGCGCAGGCCGCTGTCGCCACGCGCCAGCAC
>NZ_JALBGZ010001383.1:0-742 GCF_023006515.1 Bradyrhizobium sp. PRIMUS42 | reverse complement strand
GATCATAGCTGCGGTGTCGAAGCAGTCGGCCCAGCGAGACCGCGCAGCCGAGCAACGCAGCCGCGCGCGGATTGCGGCGATCGCGAGCGAGCGCAGCGGACTGCAGAAGACCCTCGCCGTCGAGTTTCCTGACTATTCCTCGCTCTCCAACCCGCTGCCGCTGGCGGTGAAGGATATCCAGCCGCTGCTGTCGGCTGACGAGGCGATGGTGATCTATTCCGTCGTCGACAAGCAGAGCTATGTCATCGCGATCACGCGCGAGGGCGTCGAGTGGAAGGAGATTTCGCTCGGCGCGGACGCGATGGCACGGAAGGTGGCGGCCTTCCGCAAGGGGCTGGATGTCGGCAAGGCGCGTGACGCCTCCGGCAAATCGGGGCTGTTCGATCTTGCGCTCGCGAACGAGCTCTATGTCGCGCTGCTCGGCCCGGTCGAGGCGTTGACGAAAGGCAAGCGCAACCTGCTGCTGGTGCCATCGGCGGCGCTGACTGCGTTGCCGTTTCATCTGCTGGTGACGGAGACGCCGCAGGCTGCGATCCCGGACAGGCTCGAGGGCTATCGCGAGGCCGCCTGGCTGCTCCGGCGTCAGGCCGTCTCGGTGCTGCCCTCGGTGATCAGCCTGAAATCGTTGCGGGCCTTCGCGCGCAGGGATCAAGGCGCAAAACCGATGACCGGCTTCGGCGATCCCGTCTTCAACCCCGCAGCCGAAGGACCCGCCGACCGTCGCGCTGCTAGCGGCAAGGTC
>NZ_JALBGZ010001382.1:0-744 GCF_023006515.1 Bradyrhizobium sp. PRIMUS42 | reverse complement strand
CTGTGCTTCGGTGCCAGCCGGCGGAGGCGGTAGCGCAGCGTCAGGCCGGCGAGCCGATCATGGCGATCGTGTCGATCAAGGGCCAACAAGTCACTTTCTACGATGCCGAGGGCTGGATCCTGCGCGCGCCGGTGTCGACCGGGACCACGGGACGCGAGACGCCGGCCGGCGTGTTTGCCATTGTCGAGAAGGACAAGGATCACCGCTCGACCATGTATGACGATGCCTGGATGCCGAACATGCAGCGCATCACCTGGAACGGCATCGCGCTGCATGGCGGACCGCTGCCCGGCTATGCCGCGTCGCACGGCTGCGTGCGCATGCCCTTCGGCTTTGCCGAGAATCTGTTCGACAAGACGAACATCGGGATGCGGGTGATCATCTCGCCCGAGGACGCGGCCCCGATCGATATCGCTCATCCCCTGCTGTTCACGCCGAAGCGCGAAGCCATCGCGGCGGCGCCGGGCCGTGTCGACAAGGTCTCCGTCGAAGCCGACGAGGCGATTCGAGTCGCTGACGAGGCCAAGAAGGCCGCATCAGCGGCCGCGAAGGAAGCCGCCTCGCTCCCCGCATCGCTGCGCAAGCTCGAACAGCAGAAGGCCCGCGCAGACGCCGAGCTCGCCTTCGCTGACAAGACGCTCGCGAACGCAAAGACCGACCAAGCCCGCGCCAAGGCGGAGGAGTTGAAGCAGAAGGCCGCGACCCGGGCCGCCGACGCGGCAACGCAGCTCGATGCCGCCAAGG
>NZ_JALBGZ010001381.1:0-745 GCF_023006515.1 Bradyrhizobium sp. PRIMUS42 | reverse complement strand
CGATGCGGACAGGGCCGCGCGGCTCGTGCGCGAGGCCTGGCGCGCCGACGAATTGTCGGAGCGCAGCGAGGAGGATTCCTACGAAGCGTTCCGCGATCTCCTCACCGCGGACGATCACCGTGCCCGCATGGACAAGCGGCTCGGCGCCAAGGACTATTCGGGCGCGCGGCGTGCCGCAAAACGGCTCGGCGAGGATGCGCTCGCAATCGTCAAGGCCTGCGCCGCCGTCACCGGCAAGGCCAGCAAGGCCAAGGATTATCTCGAGGACGTCCCGGCTGACGCGCGCCGCGATCTCGGCTATGTGCTGTGCCGCGCGCAATGGCACCTCCAGAAGGACCGGATCGACGACGCGGCCGAGGTGATCCTGGCCGCCGCGCCCGACACCATGGCGGCCCAGGACACCGATGCCTGGTGGCGCGAGCGTCGCCTGCTCGCACGCAAGCTGCTCGACCAGGACAAGTTCAAAACGGCATATGATGTGGTGCGTACGGCCGCGGTGCCGGACAAGGAAGTCTACCGCGTCGACTATCATTTCATGTGCGGCTGGATCGCGCTAAGATTCCTCGACGATCCCAAGGCTGCGATGGTGCACTTCGCCGCCATCGACGAAGGCTCGGCCAATCCGATCGCGCTGTCGCGCGCCCATTACTGGCGCGGCCGTGCCGCCGAGGCGATGGGCGCGACCGCCGATGCGCGCATGAGCTATCGGGCGGCATCGCGCTATCCGACCGCCTATTACGGCCAG
>NZ_JALBGZ010001380.1:0-748 GCF_023006515.1 Bradyrhizobium sp. PRIMUS42 | reverse complement strand
AGGCTGGCATCGAGATCGCCGCCCGGCTCGGCCAGCACCAGCTTTCGCAGCAGATCCGGCCGCGCCTGCGCCACGCGGAATGCGATGTGGCCGCCGCGTGAATGGCCCATGAGGTCGACGGGTGCGGGCCTCACCTGCTCGATGAAGGCAACCACGTCGGCGACGTGCTGCGCCATCCTGTAATCGTCGCCGACGGCATCCCAATGCTCGGGAAAGAAATGCCGCAGGCTGACCGCGATCACGCGATGGGCCTTCGACAGCGGGCCGAGCACGGAATACCAGGTGCGGAAATCCCCGAGCGTGCCGTGTACGCAGACCAGCGGCGGGCCCTCGCCGACTTCGAGATAGGCCATGTCGTAACCGTTGACGCGGAATGTCTGCATGATCAGCTCGCCAAGAAATCCAGGACGATTTCGGAGAATTTTTGCGGCGCCTGCTCGAACATCGGATGCGTCGCGTTCGGGATGACCGCCGTCTTGGAATAGGGCACATGCGCGGCGAGCGCATGCAGCACCTTTGGCAGCAGCCCCTTGGTTCGCGCGCCCAGGATGAACAGCGTCGGCATCTTGATCGCCTCCGCATCCGCCTTCGAGAACGGCGGGCGATTGTCGCGGACCTGGCCGATCAGCGTCATGGCATTGTCGCGCAGATTCTGCTTCACCATCGCCGGCAGCCGCGGCCAGGTGCCGGCGCCCTCCAGCGTATCGACGAAGACGGCGAGGCCGCCGTCGACATCGCCGGCCGCGAT
>NZ_JALBGZ010000137.1:0-11227 GCF_023006515.1 Bradyrhizobium sp. PRIMUS42 | reverse complement strand
GGCATGCGGATCGTGCGCTCGGCGGACGAACTTGGGCCCGCGATCGTCAGCGCCAAGCGGGAAGCAAAAGCCGCGTTCGGCGACGACCGTATGCTGATCGAAAAATATGTCGACAATCCCCGCCACATCGAAGTGCAGATCATCGGCGACAGCCACGGCAATCTGCTCTCGCTGTTCGAGCGCGAATGCACGTTGCAGCGCCGGCACCAGAAAGTGATCGAGGAAGCGCCGTCGCCGACGCTCAACGCGGCCCAGCGCGAGGCGGTCTGCGCCGCCGCGCGAAAGGCGGCCGGCGCGGTGAACTATGTCGGTGCCGGCACGATCGAATTCGTCTCAGACGGCAAGGACGTGTTCTTCATCGAGATGAACACCCGTCTCCAGGTCGAGCATCCCGTGACCGAGCTGATCACGGGCATCGATCTGGTCGAGTGGCAGTTGCGCGTCGCCTTCGGCGAGGAGCTGCCGTTGAAGCAGGACGAGATCAAGCTCAACGGCCACGCGGTCGAGGCGCGCGTCTACGCGGAAAACCCGACCAAGAACTTCATGCCGTCGGTCGGCAGGATATCGACCTGGCGTCTGCCGCCGGAGACTGGTGGCTTACGTATCGATGCCGGCTACCGCGAGGGCGATAGCGTCTCGCCCTATTACGACGCCATGCTCGCCAAGATGATCGCGTGGGCGCCGACGCGGGATGTCGCGATCGAGCGGCTGAACCGAGGGCTGGAAGAGTCCGACGTTCGCGGCATCGTCACCAATGTCCCGTTCCTGTCGGCGCTGATGACGCACCCGAAAGTGCGGACGAATGCGATCGACACCGGCTTCATCGAGCGCGAGCTGGCGGTCCTGACACAGGCCGCGCCGGCGCCCGGCGAGCTGGAGCTATGCGCCGCCGTGGCCGCTGTCATCAACGACGAGCAGCAGGCCGCACGGGCCCAGGCGAATTCACCCTGGCAGACGTTTGGCTGGCAGCCGGTCGGCCGGCGCCAACGAAATTTCGCATTCCGCGTCGGCCACGGCCCCGAGCAGAAGATCGCGCTGAACTACGGCAGCGGGCCGTCGACGCTGGTGATCGGCGACCGCGAGCTGGCGTTTGCGATCGCGCCGAAGGACGGCGGCTTCGATCTGACGCTTGATGGCGTCAAATCGTCCGTCGCAGCCGTGATCTCGGGCCATGAGCTTTACCTGCGCACGCGCAACGGTCGCTTCGACCTGCACTGGGTCGATCCGTTCGGCGGCGAGAGCGAGGAGCAGACCGGCGCGGACAAGATCGCAGCGCCCTTGCCGGGAACGGTCGTCGCGGTATTGGCCGAGGAGGGCGCAATGCTCGAGAAGGGCGCACCGATCCTGACGCTCGAAGTGATGAAGATGGAGCAGACGCTGCGCGCGCCCTATGCCGGCGTGCTGAAATCGATCAAGTGCAAGGTCGGCGACATCGTGCAGGAGGGTGTCGAACTCGCCGTGGTCGAGCCGTCCGGAGAGTGACATGAGCGATCAGGTCCGCATCGTCGAAATGGGCCCGCGCGACGGGCTCCAGAACGAGAAGGTTCCGGTCAGCGTCGAGGCCCGCATCGCCTTCATCGAGGCGCTGGTTGCGGCCGGTCTCGATACGGTCGAGGTCGGCGCCTTCGTCTCGCCCAAGGCGATCCCGCAAATGGCGAGCTCGGACGCCGTCCTGCGCGGCGTTGCCCATGTGACGGGTGCCGAATTCCACGTGCTGGTGCCGAACGAGAAGGGCTACGACGCCGCGCGCGCCGCCGGCGCGAAAGTGGTCTCGGTGTTCGCTGCGGCCTCCGAAGGCTTTTCCCGTGCCAATATCAATTGCACGGTCGCGGAGTCCATCGAGCGCTTCAAGCCGGTGCTGGCGCGCGCCAAGGCCGATGGCGTCAAGGTGCGCGGCTATATCTCCTGCGTGCTGGGCTGCCCGTTCGACGGCGAGATCAAGCCAAAGGCGGTCGCCGATCTCGCGAGCACGCTGTTCGAACTCGGCTGCTACGAGATCTCGCTCGGCGACACCATCGGCGTCGGCACGCCTGCCAAGGCCAAGGAGATGCTGCGCGCGGTTGCCGCCAATATCCCAACCGGCAAGCTGGCCATGCATTTCCACGACACCTACGGCCAGGCGCTCGCCAATCTCTATGCGGGGATGGAGGAGGGCGTCCGCGTCATCGATGCCGCCGCGGGCGGCCTCGGCGGCTGTCCCTATGCACCGGGCGCGACCGGCAATGTCGCGACCGAGGACGTCGTCTATTTGCTCGAAGGCATGGGCGTCAGGACCGGCATCGATATGGACCGGCTGTTGGCCGCGACCAACGAGATGAGCGGCCTGCTGGGCAAGCCGCCCGTGAGCCGGGTGGCGTCCGCGCTGAATGCGAAGAAGAAGCGGGCCGCGACTTCAGCTTTGTAGGGTGGGCAAAGGCGCGGAGCGTCGTGCCCACCATCTTTCGATGATCGAGACAGGTGGTGGGCACGCTTCGCTTCGCCCATCCTACGAGACCTCCCGTCAGGCCGCCTTGAGCCCCACATCCGGCAGACGCGGCCGGCTTTTCAGCGCCTTGGCCATCATGGCCTCGACCTCGGCCTTCTCCTGCGGCAGCAGCGCCAGGCGCGGCGGGCGGGTCAGCGCGGTGCCGCGGCCCATGATGTGCTCGCACAGCTTGATGCACTGGACGAGGTCCGGCCGCGCATCGAGATGCAACAGCGGCATGAACCATTCGTAGAGCGGCATCGCCTCGGCGAAGCGCCCCGCCTTGGCGAGGCGGAACAGCGTCTCGCCCTCACGCGGGAACGCGTTCGACATGCCCGAGACCCAACCCACCGCGCCCATCGCGACGCTCTCGACGATGACGTCGTCGAGCCCCGCGAACAGCACGAAGCGGTCGCCGACCATGTTGCGGGTGTCGATGAAGCGCCGGGTGTCGCCGGAGGAATCCTTGAAGCAGACGACCGTCTCGACGTCCGCCAGCGAGGCCAGGATGTCGGGGGTGACGTCGTTCTTGTAGATCGGCGGATTGTTGTAGAGCATCACCGGTAGGTCGGTCGCGGTGGCGACGGCGCGGAAATGCGCGGCGGTCTCGTGCGGCTTGGACGAATAGACCAGGGCTGGCATCACCATCACGCCGTCGATGCCGACACGCGCGGCTTCCTTGGCGGTCTCGACCGCGAAAGCGGTGGTGAATTCCGCGATACCACACAGCACGGGCACGCGGCCGGCCGCGACCGACTTCGCGGTTTCCATGATCGCGACCTTCTCCTTGCGCTCAAGCGACGTGTTCTCGCCGACGGAGCCGCAGACGATCAGGCCGGAGACGCCATCGCGGATCAACCCGTCCATCACCTTGGCAGTTGCGTCGATATTGAGCGACAGGTCGTCATTGAATTGCGTGGTAACGGCCGGGAAGACGCCTTCCCAGGAAACGTGGCGGGTCATGATTTCACTCCAAGTGAAGTTGCCGGCGGGGGGCTGGATCCGCCGGGTCGTTGTGAAGAGGATGGCGAATGGAATTAGAGCGTCGCGCCGACCTTGCGCAGCTCGGCGAGAACGGGTGCCTTGGGCAGCCAGATCTTGTCGAACTCGGCAATGACGGCCTCGGTATCCTTTGCGTCGACCTGGCGGATCGGGATCGGCGCCTTCTTGAAATTCTCGATCAGCGCCGGCTCGTTGCCGGCAAGCTCGTCGATCTGCGCGTCCAGCGTCGACTTCACCAGCTTGGTGATCAGCTCGCGGTCGGCGGGCGGCAGTGACTGCCAGACCCGGCCGGAAACGACGGCCGCCATCGGCATGAAGACGGCATTCATCTGGAGGATTACCTTGGAGACCTTGTCGAAGCGCTGATTCCAGGAGAATTCGAGATCGGCCTCGAGGCCGTCGACCTGGCCGTTGGCCATCGCGTCGAACACCTGCGGCGTCGGGATCGGGGTGGGCGCAGCACCCAGCGAGGAATAGAAATCGCGATAGACCGGCGTCGGGTTGATGCGCAGCTTCATGCCCTTGATGTCGGCCAGCGTGTTCAGGTCCCTTGAGGAGAACACCGCGCGCATGCCGGTGATGCCCCAGCCGAGCCCGATCGTGCCGGTCTCCTGCGGCAGCACGTCGAACAGTTTCACCGCCGCCGGATGCCGCACGAATTTCGCGACCGACGGCGTCGAACGGACGATGTAGGGCGCGTTGATCGCGGCGATGTGCGGCACGCGCGACCCAAGCTCGGCGGCCTGGATGAAGCCCATGTCGAGCGCGCCGGACTGCAATTGCTGCATCATCGCGGTCTCATTGCCGAGCTGGCCGGAATGGAACACGGTCAATGTCAGGCGACCATTGGATGCCGCCTTGAGATCGTCGCCGAATTTGAGCGCGGCCTTGTTCCAGGAATGGCCGTTCGGCGTGATCAGGCCGAGGCGGAATTCCTTGGCCTGGGCGAGCGCCAGCGACGGCGCGAACACCCATGCGGCGGCACTGGCGGCGAGAAAGCGGCGGCGTGAAAGCGGCATGGTCGGGCTCCTTTTGGATGGGCCTATTTGATGAGGATCAGCGAGAGCGACGGATAGAGCGAGAGCAGCACCAGCAGGACGCAGGAGATGACGAAGAAGGGCAGCGTCACCATGAACATCTTGCCGGGCTTGGCGCCGGTGACGGCGGCCGCGACGAAGAAGCAGAGCCCGACCGGCGGCGACAGCAGGCCGAGCACCAGGTTGATCACCACCACGACGCCAAAATGCCTGGGATCGATGTGATAGACCTCGGTCGCGACCGGCAGCAGGATCGGCACCGTCATGATCAGGCCGGGAATGCCGTCGATGACAGTGCCGATCACCAGCAGGATGACGTTGCAGATCAGCATGAAGCTGATCGGGTCCTTGGCGGCCGACTGGATCCAGCTGGCGGTTTCCTGCGGCACCTTGCCGAAGATCAGCACCCAGGAGAACACGGCCGCGGCGGCGACGAGAAACAGCACGATCGCCGAATAGATGGCACTGCGCAGCATCATCTGCGGCAGCTGCGAGAACTCGAACTCCCTGGTCCAGAACTTTCCGACCAGGGCTGCGGCGACCGCGCCGACGGCGGCGGATTCCGTCGCATTGGCGAGGCCACCGAGAATGGTGCCGACGATGACGATCGGGATCAGCAGCGTCGGAGACGTCCGCAGGATCGTCATGACGCGCTGGCGCGGCGTCTGATAGTCCGCCCGCGGATAGTTGTAGATGTATCCCATCAGCGCGATGACGAGGCAGAACATGACCGTGAGGATCACGCCCGGCACGATCCCGGCGATCAGCATGTCGCTGACCGAGACCTGCGCCAGCACGCTGTAGACCACGAACATCACAGACGGCGGGATGATCGGGCCGAGCATGCCGCCATAGGCGGTGAGGCCGGCCGCAAAGGTCTTGTCGTAGCCCTTCTTCTCCATCTCCGGCACCATGATCTGGGCCATGATCGCGACCTGCGCGGTGGCCGATCCCAGGATCGAGGAGATGAACATGTTGGCGAGGATGTTGACGTAGGCGAGCCCGCCCTTGAGCGAGCCGACGAAGGCCATCGCCATGTCGACGATGCGCCTTGTGATGCCGCCGCCGTTCATGATCTCGCCGATCAGGATGAAGAGCGGGATGGCGATCAGGCCGTAGCTGTCGACGCCCCCGAACAGCTGGAGCGGATAGGACTGGAACAGCACCGGGTTGCCGGATGCGGCGATGTAGACAAGGCCGGCGAGGCACAGGCACAGCCCGATTGGCACGCCGACCAGCATGAACGCCATGAAGGCCGCAGATGTGATCATCAGTTGACCCCATCCAGCTCGGAGAGCTGAAAGCCCGTCAGTGGCGTGCGCGGGACCAGCCCGATATCTTCCAAGAGATTGGCGAGACCGTGAATGGTCATCGACACCGCGAAGATCGGCAGCGTCAGGTACATCATCCAGGTCGGCCAGTTCAGCGTCTGGGTGTGCTCGGTATAGAGGAAGTTGAAGGTCTCAGCCGCGAGCTTGCGCCCGTCGAAGCCGACGCGTGCCAGCCCCACCGGGTCCATCCAGAGCACGCAGGTCACGATCAGGGCGACGCCGAACACGACGACGAGGCCGGTCGAGATCACCTTGGCGAGCTTCTGGTGCTGCGGCGAAAGACGCTCCGTCAACATGGTCACCGCGAAGTCGAGCCGCAGCCGCGTCATCGCGGACGCCCCGATGAAGGTCAGCCAGACCACGCAATAGACGGCGGATTCATCGATCCAGTAGATCGGGAAACGCGAGTAGCGGGTGACGACGTTCACCAGGATCAGACCGGTGAGCAGATACATCAGACCCATCAGCGCCAGGCGCTCGAAAGCGAGCAGGGCACTCGACATCCGGACGATCGTACGTCGGACGCTGAGCGCGCGCGTGGCCGGCATCGTCTGCTCGATCATGAAGAGGCCCCAACCCCGAAGATTTGTCGTGCGATTGCCAAATGTATAATTTATACATTTTGGGAGTCAAACAGAGATTGCGATCAATTCGGCAGCAGGGCGCGCTTTTGCTGGGCACTTCTTTTGTGGCGGCTCGGCTTTTGCCGGGCACCTCGACATGCAAGACAGGGACCGCGTCGGCCGAACGAGTCGGGAAGGACAACAGAAGGTCAGATGAAACAGCCTCTGAAGCATCGCACCTTGTCGGCCGCGATTGTCGATCAGCTCCGCCAGGCGATCCTCGACGGTACCTATCCGGCCGGATCGCAACTGCGCCAGGATGCGCTCGGTGAGGCCTATGGCGTCAGCCGGATCCCCGTTCGCGAAGCGCTGTTTCAGTTGGAGGCAGAAGGCCTCGTGCGCATCGTTCCGCAGAAGGGCGCCATCGTCTCGGAGCTGTCGCTGGACGAAATCAACGATGTCTTCGACCTGCGCCGTATCCTGGAGCCGCGATTGCTGGCGCAGTCGGCGCCGCGTTTCACGGCAGAGGATTTCAAGGGGCTCGACGATATTCACAAAAGCTTCGAGAAGGCGATCAAGGCGCGCAATGTCAGTGAATGGGGGCAGCTCAACGCCGACTTTCACATGGCGCTCTACGTGCACGCCGCGCAGCCGCGCACCCGTGCAATCGTGCTGTCGCTACTCCAGACCAGCGACCGGTACACCCGCCTCCAGCTCTCCAACACCAAGGCGATGGGGACAGCGGAAAAGGAGCATGCCCATCTGATCGCGCTCTGCCGCGCGCAGAAGGTTGACGAGGCCTGCCGCTTCCTGGAGCGGCACATCGAGGCGGTGCGCAAGGATCTGTTGCAGGTGGTGGCGAACGCGCCGAAAGCGCGGCGGAAGGAGAAACCGTAGGGTGGGCAAAGGCGCACTTGCGCCGTGCCCACCTTCTGTCCGCCATCGCGATGGAAGTGGTGGGCACGCTGCGCTTTGCCCACCCTACGGAAGCTTTGCCGCCCTGCGGACCGCGCTTTGCGCGGCCGCTGGTCTAACCCACCCTACGGCAGTTGTGATTGCCTCTACCTGCTTCCGTCAGGCCCCATCACCAGGTCCGGCAGCCCGGTCGAAATCGCCGGAAAGAAACACAGCAGCAGCACCGCGAGCATCATCAGCAGCACGAAGGGCAGGGTACCCCAGATCACCTCGCGCAGGGGGATGTCGGGCGCGACGTTGCGGATGACGAAGATGTTGAGGCCGACCGGCGGATGGATCAGCCCCATCTCCATCACGATGGTCATGACCACGCCGAACCAGATGATGTCGAAATTGGCGGCGCGGAGCGGCGGCAGGATGATCGGCGCCGTCATCAGGATGATCGAGACCGGCGGCAGGAAGAAGCCGAGCACGACGACCATGACGAGGATCGCAAACAGCAGCTCCCAGCGCGGCAGGTGCATCGCGACGATGGATTCTGCCACCGATTGCGAGATGTGCAGATAGCTCATCACGTAGGAGTAGAGCAGCGACATGCCGATGATCATCATCAGCATGGTCGATTCCCGGATCGTCGATTTCATGATCGGGGCGAGGTCGCTCGGCCGCCACACGCTGTAGATCGCGGCGATCAGCGCCAGCGCCAGCAGCCCGCCGAGGCCGGCGGTTTCCGACGGCGTGGCGTAGCCGCCATAGAGCGCGATCATGACGCCGGTCAGCAGCAGCACAAAGGGGATCACGCGCGGCAGCACGCTGAAGCGTTCGGCCAGCGTATACTCGTCGCGGGCGAGGATCGCGGCTTCCGGTCCGCCGTTCTTGTAGATCTCTTCGGCCGCGGCATATTCCTGGCGGAAGCGGATCACGGCGTAAGCGCCGAACAGCGAGACCAGCAGCAGGCCGGGGCCGATGCCGGCGAGGAACAGCCGCCCGAGCGACTTTTCCGCAGCGACCGCGAACAGGATCATGGTGATCGAGGGCGGCAGCAGGATGCCGAGCGTGCCTCCGGCGGCGATGATCCCTGCGGCAAAGCCGCCGGAATAGCCGCGCTTGCGCATCTCGGGGATGCCGGCCGAACCGATCGCCGAGCAGGTCGCGGGCGAGGACCCTGCCATTGCCGCGAACAGCGCGCAGGCGAACACGTTGGCAACGCCGAGACCGCCGGGCACGCGATGCAGCCAGGCATGCAGGGCCGAATAGAGATCCTGGCCCGCGCGCGACTTGCCGATCGCGGCGCCCTTCAGGATGAAGAGGGGGATCGACAGCAGCGTGATCGAGGCCATTTCCTCGTAGACGTTCTGCGTCACCGTATCGAGAGAGGCTGAGGGCATGTAGATGGCCATGAACACGACCGCGACCGCGCCGAGCGCGAACGCAATCGGCATGCCCGAGAACATTATCAGCAGCGTCGCAACGCCGTAGGCAACGCCGATACCGAACACGCTCATGGACGCCTGGCTCCGGTGAAGGGCAGCGCAAGCTGCACGAGGATCTGGATGCAGAGCAGGCTCATGCCAAGTGCCATCAGCGAATAGGGGATCGCCAGCGGCGGCGACCACATCGAGTTGGAGACCTGGCCGTCGACATAAGCTTCATGGGCCAGTGTCCAGGACTTCCAGGCGAAGAAGGCGCAGAACAGGAACGTGGCAGCGTCGACCAGCCAGAGCCGGATCTTGTTCGCCAGCGGCGACAGCAGACCGACGAAGGCCTCGATGCCGATATGGCCGCGGTTCTGCTGCACATAGGCCGCCGTCATGAAGGTCGCTCCGACCAGCAGGAACACGGCGGCCTCGTCCTGCCAGTAATTGGCAGCCTTGAACAGCGCGCGGCTGAGCACGCTGTAGCTCAGGATCATGCAAGCGGCGATCAGAGCGACCGCTGCGAACACCACGATGATGGTGTTGAGGATGGCAAGGCCGCGATCGATCGCTGCCGCAGGGCCTGTGCCCGCGACAGCGTTTGCCGGGTCATCACGATCCGGAAGCGGACCGTGGCTCATGCCGCGACGTCGGTGGCGAGCTTGAGCAGGTTTGCCGCGGTCGTGGTCTTGGCACTGTAATCCTTCCACGCCGTGTCGCGCGCGATGTCACGCCACTTGCCGACGGTCGCAGCGTCGAGCGCAGAGACCTTCGCGCCCGCCTTCTCGTAGACCTTGGCGACCTCGACGTCGTCGTCCTGCGCGCCCTTGCGGCCGAAGGCTTCGAGTTCGGTGCCCACCGTGAGCAGGATGTCCTGCTGGTTCTTCGGCAGCTTGTCGAAGATCGCCTTGGACATCATCAGCGGCTCGAGCATGAACCAGTACGAGGCGCCCGCACCCGAGGTCAGGGATTTGGCGACCTCTTCCAGACGGAACGAGATCAGGCTGGTCGAGGAGGTGATGCCGGCATCGCAGGCGCCGGTCTGCATCGCCGCGTAGATTTCGTTCGACGGCACGGACAGCACCGAGGCGCCGGCGGTCTGCAGCACCATGTCCATCTCGCGCGAGCCGCCGCGCACCTTCAGGCCCTTGGCATCTTCCGGCGCCACGATCGGCTTGGAGCGGCTGGCGACGCCGCCGGCCTGCCAGACCCAGGAGAGCAGGATGATGCCCTTATCGGCGAGGAAATCGGTCAGCGCCTTGCCGACCGGTTCCTTCTTCCAGCGCAGGCCCTGGTCGTAGGTGGTCACAAGGCCGGGCATCAGGCCGATATTGGTCTCGGGCAGCTCGCCGCCGGCATAGGGCATCGGATAGAGCGAGATGTCGAGCGCGCCCTTGCGCATTGCGGAGAACTGCGCGTTGGTCTTGATCAGCGAGGAGTTCGGATAGATTTCGGCGGCGATGTCGCCATTGCTGCGCTTGGCAACTTCGGCGGCGAACATGCGGCAGAGCCGATCGCGGAAATCACCCTTGTCGATGGTGCCCCCCGGAAACTGGTGCGAGATCTTCAGCGTGGTGGCGGCCTGTGCGGTGCCGGTGCCGAAGCGGAGAATGGCGGGTGTGGCGACAGCGGTCGCGAGCAGATGGCGGCGCGTGAGCATGATCTGATCCCCTTGGGCGGTTCTTTGAACGGCTCTTGTTTGGCGTGATTGGTCTGGGTTTCCGAGACCGGCGCGTAGGTCCATCCTAGCCGGTCTTTCGCCCGATGATCTCTCATCTGATAGTTCGAGACCGAATGCCGCGGCAAGTGCTGGACGTGCTGCGCTGCACACTTCCGATCCCCGCTGCAGGCCCTGGCTCGTCCGAACGACGGATCGCAGCGGGATCGCCAAAATTTATCGGCGGCGGCGTAACAAGGCGGGCCGTCCATCCGTCGAAATTGAATAGCGGCGTCCGTCGCTGACAAACACCACCTCGAAGGGAAGATGATCCATGACCATTCGCACCCGTATCGTGCTCGGCGTCTCGGCTGCCGCTCTCTCGCTTGGCCTCGCGTTTGCGCCGGCCGCCTTTGCTCAGGACAAGATGGGCAAGGATGACGGGATGATGAAGAAGGATACGATGTCCAAGGACGGCATGATGAAGAAGGACACGATGTCCAAGGATGACGGCATGAAGAAGGACCACATGTCGAAGGACGGGATGAAGAAAGACGACGGGATGATGAAGAAGAACTGATCTTCGACCGGCGCTGCAGCGTTTGCGATACGCAGACGCGCGGTCTCGAACTTCCCTGGGGCGGTCGTGGACCGCCCCAGAAGCAGGTATCAGTTCAATTCAATTGAACGTGAGGTGTGATCGTTACTTGCGCTTGGCCTTGCGGGCGGCGTAGCGGGCGTCACGCTTGGCCTTCTGCTCGGCCTCGACTTCAGCCAGCTTGGCGACCGCGTCTTCCGCCTCGCGGGCGATCCGCGCAGCCTCCGCGGCTGCCGCTTCCTCCG
>NZ_JALBGZ010001379.1:0-749 GCF_023006515.1 Bradyrhizobium sp. PRIMUS42 | reverse complement strand
CGGAGCGGCTCGGCATCGCCCTTGGCCGTCAGCCTGTCGGCATCGACCTGACGCGCCGACAGCACCGCGCGCAGCAGCGGCGAGGCGCCGAATTTGACGTCACCGACGCCGCCGAGCTTCAACGCGGAGTCCTCAGTGCCAAAGCTCGCGTCGATCTGCTCGAACTTCGCGCCGGCCGGATCCGCTTTGAGTTTGGTCGTGAGCTTCCACGGCGTCGGCCCCGCCTCGCCCGCCTTCTTGATCGGCGGCACGGCCAGCGTCAGCGCGCCGTCGAATTTCGGCAGGCGGTTGTCGAAGGCGAGCACGCCTTCGAGATCGGCGAGGATGGCGCGCTCGCCGGGATCGATGTTGAGGTGCAGACGGGTGGCGTTGCCGTCGGCGCTCGGACCGGAGGAGACGCGGAACGGATAGCGCACCCCGGCGGCGGTGAATCTGCCGTCGCCGCGCACCGAGCCCGCGAGCGAGCGGACGTCGCCAGAGAAGGCGATGTCGTTCAGTTCCAGCGTCGAGCGGCTGGCGGCATCGTGCAGGGCGATGCGGCCAGTGAGATTGAGCCGCTCGATGGCGAGGGATGCCAGATTGAAGGTGCCGCTCGCGGTGGAGGGCAAATCAACCCGTCCCCTCGCATCGAGGCCGAGATCGGCCGCCATGCCGCCCACCGAAAGCTCGGTGGCGCGCCACTCGCCGCGCATCAGGGAGCTGAGGCTGAACTCGACGTCGAGCTTGTCGGCGCGCAGGCGGCCGAGATC
>NZ_JALBGZ010001378.1:0-750 GCF_023006515.1 Bradyrhizobium sp. PRIMUS42 | reverse complement strand
GGCGGCTCTGCGGCAGGTTCGGGCTCCAACTCAGCATCGACGCTCGGCACGGGCGGCTCGTCAGCCGGTGACGGCAAGAGCGGCTCGACCGTCGGCGCGGCCGGCTCGTCTGCGGGTCATGCCAGCGACAGAGGCATGGAAAAAGGCAAGGGCCACCACAAGGACAAGGATTGATGCCTTGAACGAGGAGCGGCAGCGATGCCGCTCCTTCGTCTTTGTTGGAGGAGAACTCGCATGAACAGATCAATCATTGCGATCGCAGCGTTGGCCCTGATGGGTGGCGCTGCTCAGGCAGCAACCATGGAAAAGACCGGCAAGAATGCATCGGGCGAGACCTGCAAGGTCACGGTCGAAAAACACGCCGACGGTAGCATTACCGCTGTCGGCACATCGGGTTCCGGCACGACCGGATCGACGTCGTCGAGCGGTTCGCTTTCGAGCTCGAGCTCGGCAGGCGGATCATCGGTGCATGTGCAGGCCGGCGGCGGCAACGTCTCGAGCTCGTCGTCGACGGCAGGCGGGCCTGGCTCCACCAGCGCCAGCACCATCACCGTCAATGGCTGCACGATCTCGACGTCGTCACCCTGAATTCATAGAGAGGATTGAGACATGAGAACTCTACTCACGACCTCGGCGGTCGCGCTTCTGCTTTGCCAAGAAGGACGAGACGCTCGACACCGCGCTGGAGCGGCTGTCGGATGCGGTGCGCGGACGCAAGAGGTAGATGATGAACGTCAGCCGCCCTGGTTT
>NZ_JALBGZ010001377.1:0-753 GCF_023006515.1 Bradyrhizobium sp. PRIMUS42 | reverse complement strand
CTGCTCGACTTGCCGCATCCGCATCATCGGCGACCATGACGCGCTGCCCACACCGTCGCAGCGTGAGGCCTTCGTGCTCACCCGCGTCGGCACCGCCGATCCGTCGATCAGGCTGGCCTGCCAGCTGCGGCCGACGTCCGACCTCTCCTTCTTCCAGCTGTTCACGCCGCACACGCATGCGACGGACGGGCAGGCCTCGACACCAGCCAGAATCGGCCAGGAGCGCTATCTCGTCAGCCTGTTCGTGGACATGCGCGGCTCGACCCAGCTCGCGGAAAAGCGGCTGCCGTTCGACACCGTCTTCATCGTCAACCGCTTCCTCGGCGCGGTGTCGCAGGCGGTGATCGAGAACGGCGGCCAGCCGAACCAGTTCGTCGGCGACGGCATGCTGGCGCTGTTCGGATTGACTGCCGATCCGCAAACCGCCTGCCGGCAGGCGCTCAAGGCTGCCGCCGGCATCGCCAGGCATATCGACGAGCTCAACGAGCTCCTGAGCCACGATCTGCGCCAGCCGATCCGCTTCGGCGTCGGTATTCATGGCGGCGAGGTCATCATCGGCGACATCGGCTATCGCGATCACATCGTCTTCACCGCGCTCGGCGATGCCGTGAATGTCGCAGCCCGGCTCCAGGACATGACCAAGACGCTGGCCTGTGAAGCGATCGTCTCGGAAGAAGTCCGCCGCACCGCCGGCCTTGTCGACGACGTCCTGCCGCAGCACGAGGTCGCGATCCGCGGCCGCGACGAGCCGCT
>NZ_JALBGZ010001376.1:0-754 GCF_023006515.1 Bradyrhizobium sp. PRIMUS42 | reverse complement strand
GGTCACGCTCATCAGCGGCGTGTGCAGCGCCGGCGTCACCGACCACACCACGAAATAACCGACGAAAACGGCGAGGACGAAAATCGACAGCCGGAAGATGAAGGGGTCGACAACCTGTGCAGCATGCTCCATGGCGATCTCTCCTTACGCCTTCGGCTGGAAGTTCGGGTGGATGACGGCGCCGTCCTTGGTCAGGGCGGTGGCCTTGACGAGCTCATCGTCCCAGTTCACGGCGAGCTTCTTCTCCATCTTGTCGACCATGGTCTCGATGAAGGAGAACAGATTGCGTGCGTAGAGGCTGGAGGCCGAGGCCGCGACGCGGCCGGCGACGTTGGTGTAGCCGACGATCTTGATGCCATCGAGGTCGACGACCTCACCCGGCTTCGCACCCTCGACATTGCCGCCGCGCTCGACGGCGAGATCGACCAGCACCGAGCCCGGCTTCATCGACTTGACCATGTCGGCACTGACCAGCTTCGGCGCCGGCCGGCCCGGAATCAGCGCCGTCGTGATCACGATGTCCTGCTTCTTGATGTGCTCGGCGGTGAGCGCGGCCTGCTTGGCCTGATATTCCTTGGACATTTCCTTGGCGTAGCCGCCGGCGGTCTGGGCGTTCTTGAACTCTTCGTCCTCGACGGCGAGGAATTTCGCACCGAGCGATTCGACCTGTTCCTTCGTGGCGGGCCGCACGTCGGTGGCGGTGACGATGGCGCCGAGACGGCGCGCGGTCGCGATCGCCTGGAGGCCGGCGACG
>NZ_JALBGZ010001375.1:0-756 GCF_023006515.1 Bradyrhizobium sp. PRIMUS42 | reverse complement strand
CACCACGCCGTCCCAGGGGACCAGCCTGGCAATGGTCGGCAGTGGAGACCGCGGCCGCGATCCGCTCCGGCGCCATCTCCGCCGTCGAGACGGTCGAGGCGCATCTTGAACGGATGCGCGCCGTCAATCCGAAGCTGAACGCCGTCGTCGTCGATCTCGGCGAGGAAGCGCTGAAAGCGGCGCATGCGGCCGACAAGCAGCGTGCCAAGGGCGGCGCGCTCGGCCTTCTGCATGGCGTGCCTGTCACCATCAAGGAAAATGTCGACTACGAAGGCCGGCCGAATTTCAACGGCGTTCCCGCCAACAAGGGCCTGGTCGCGCCGTCGGATGCGCCTGTTGTCCGCAACCTGAAGAAGGCCGGCGCGATCGTCATTGGGCTGACCAACACCCCGGAATTCTCCTTCCGCGGCTTCACCGACAATCCCCTGCACGGGCTGACGCTGAACCCCTGGGATCCTGATATCACCTGCGGCGGCTCCTCGGGCGGCGCGGGTTCGGCGGTCGCTGCCGGTATCGGCACCATCGCCCATGGCAACGACATCGGCGGCTCGCTGCGCTGGCCCGCGCATTGCAACGGTGTTGCCACCATCAAGCCGACACAAGGACGCATCCCCGCGTTCAACGAGAGCGCAACGGCGGAGCGTCCGATGCTGGCGCATCTGATGTCGGCGCAGGGGCCGCTCGCCCGCCACGTCGCCGACGTCCGTCTTGCGCTGGAGGTGATGAGCCAGCGCGATCCGCGCGATCCCTGGTGGG
>NZ_JALBGZ010001374.1:0-756 GCF_023006515.1 Bradyrhizobium sp. PRIMUS42 | reverse complement strand
CCTCGCCGGGCTCGCCATCGCGCCGCTGGCGCGGCGGATCGCGCCCCCTGGCTTGGTCGACATCGGACCTGCGCACAAGCTGCCGAAGCTCGGCAGCTCGAAGGTGATGCTGCATTCGAAGGTCAGCGATCCCGCCAAGCTCGCGGCACTACGCGCGGTCGCGGCGACGTTTCGGAGCGCGGTGGCCGCCTAGCCAAACCAGTTCCCTTCTTCCCCGGCGTACCTGCCAGCCACAAACCAATAGACAAGTCCCGCCGAACCGCCAGCGAGAACAAACGCGGCACCGAACGAGCCGACGATCTGGAACAGAAGCGCGCAGAATAGCGCGCCAATCGCGACGCCTGAAACCGCGTAAAACAACAGGGATCGGATGCGCAGGCGCTCGGCAAGCCAGATCACCGCGCCGGCAGGAAGCCCCGTGAGCGTGCAGACGACAAGCAGCGTCAGCGGCAACACGAAGATGAGCGTCAAGGCAATGCCCATTAATTGTCCGGCGCTATTCATGACTCCAATGAAGATGGCCAGTATGATGGCATGCAGGACCCCGGTTGCGGCCACGCACCCGCGAAACCAACCGTTCAGAGCGCGAGGACATTCTGCGCAGGCCATATCATCACCTCACAAGATCGCCTCGAACGCGCTGCGCAACGTCTCGTACCGAAAGACAAAACCGCGGCTCAGCGCCTTGTTCGGCAGCACGCGCTGGCCGCCGAGCAGGAGCTCGTCGGCGAAGCCGCCGCCGATCCGGCGCAGCAG
>NZ_JALBGZ010001373.1:0-758 GCF_023006515.1 Bradyrhizobium sp. PRIMUS42 | reverse complement strand
GACCGCCCTTCCCGGCGCGGTGCTGACGCGCGTCGCCTCGAGCCACATCCGCGTCGGCACCTTCCAGTTCTTCGCGGTCCGCCGCGATACCGAGGCGCTCCGCCGGCTCGCCGATCATGTCATCGCCCGTCATTATCCTGAGCTGCGTGACGTGGAGCGGCCGTATCACGCGCTGCTTGCCGGCGTCGTCGCGCGCCAGGCCGAGCTCGTCGCACGCTGGCTCCTGGTCGGCTTCATCCACGGCGTGATGAACACCGACAACAGCTCGATCTCGGGCGAGACCATCGATTACGGCCCCTGCGCCTTCATGGACGCCTACAATCCCGCGCAGGTGTTTTCCTCGATCGACGAGATGGGCCGTTATGCCTACGCCAACCAGCCGCGTATCGCTTTGTGGAATCTGACGCGGCTTGCCGAATGCCTGCTGCCGCTGTTCTCGGACGAGCAGGAGAAGGCGGTCGCCGAAGCCCAGGACATTCTCGGCGCCTTCTCTGACACGTTCAGCAATGCCTATCAGGCCGGTCTGCGCCAGAAGGTCGGCCTGTTCACGGAGCGCGACGGCGACGATGCGCTGATCCAGGACCTGCTCGACGCCATGGCCAAGAACCAGGCCGACTTCACCCTCACCTTCCGCAAGCTCGGCGATGCCGCGGGTGATGACGCCGCCGACATTCGGGCCCAGTTCATGGAGCCCGCAGCGTTCGACGAATGGGCCGGCCGCTGGCGCGCGCGCATCGCGCTGGAGCCGCAGAGCGCAG
>NZ_JALBGZ010001372.1:0-760 GCF_023006515.1 Bradyrhizobium sp. PRIMUS42 | reverse complement strand
CGGGGCCGCCGGCGACGCCGATGCTGACGGTGGTGTCGACCGGGCCCTCATCGACCACGACGCCGGAGGTCTCGAACGCCTCACGCACGCGCTCGGCGACCAGCACGCCCTCCTCCAGCGAGCAAGGCAGCAGCGCTGCGAATTCCTCGCCGCCGATGCGGCCCGACAGGTCGGTGATGCGTAGGTTGCTGACCACGACGGTCGAGAACAGCTTCAGCATCTCGTCGCCGGCAGGATGGCCGAAGCGGTCGTTGATCGACTTGAAGTGGTCGATGTCGAAGATCATCACGGTCACGGGACGTCCGCCCTTTGCCTCGCGCTCGATCACGCGCGAGCAGGCCTCCGAGAAGCCGCGCCGGTTGAGCATGCCGGTCAGCGGATCGGTCGACGCCGCGGTCCGATGCGCGGTCACGGTGCGCTCCGACACCAGCATGAAGATCACGAAAACGGTGCCGACGGCATAGAGGATGAGCTCGACCGCAAACACCGTGACCCAGATGCTCGACGAGAAGCCGGCATCGTGCGGGCGCAGGAAGCTGCCGATCAGGATCGGCAGCATCAACACGCAGCCGTGCATCACCGGCATCGCGAAGGCCGGCCAGCGCCGCTGCAGGCTCTTGCGCCGCTCGGTCCAGAGCTCGCTGGCGGTCAGCGCCGCATAGACCGAGACAATGCCGGCACCAGCGATCATGCGCAGCATGGACGCCGCGGGATCGAGCAGCGTGACGGCGGCGACCCAGGCGAGCGCGCCGAGCACGAG
>NZ_JALBGZ010001371.1:0-761 GCF_023006515.1 Bradyrhizobium sp. PRIMUS42 | reverse complement strand
CGAAGCCACCTGGCCCGCGCCTGCAAGCAGGAGCACGCCGACCGCGATCAGGAACTGCCGCATCCGCTGCGGGATCTGGCCGGAGACGGCGCTCTGCATCAACGTCGCCGTGAAATAGCCGCCGGAAAAGCCGACCGTGGCAATCAGCCACCACGCGATCGCCGCGCCGGCGGGGATGAACTCATGCGAGTTGGAGCGCCAGAGCCCGCCGAGGTCGAGCCCGTAGCGCGCGCCCAGCATGTGCACCGCGAGCGCGAGCAGCACCCCTGAGATCATAGCGGCGCCGAGAATCAGGCGGCGCGGAAAAAAAATCGTCTCAGCCATGTCTCGCTTGTAGGATGGGCGAGGGCGATCACGCAAGCGGGTCGCAGGCGGGACTGCAGGATTGGATTGATTGTGAAGATGCGGGATTCGGGAGCTGAGGCGGCTTCGGGCACGAGCTACGCCTACAAGGCGTCGCTGATCGGCTCGGCGCATCGTTTCGAGCTGACGGAGGAGGGGCTTTCGTGGCACATCGCCGGGCGCTCGGGCTTGTGGCCTTATGACGAGATCAGAGCGATCCGGCTGTCGTTTCGCCCTGTGTCGATGCAGCAGCACCGCTTTCGCGCCGACGTCAGTCACAGCAGTGGCCGCCGTATCGCGATCCTGTCGACGAGCTGGCAGACCGCGGCGCTGATGGCGCCGCAGGACAACGGCTTTCGCGCCTTCATCATCGCGCTGCACGCGCGGATGGCGAAGGCTGGCAGCCGGGCGGCGCTGAC
>NZ_JALBGZ010001370.1:0-762 GCF_023006515.1 Bradyrhizobium sp. PRIMUS42 | reverse complement strand
GGCGCCGCAGACGACGGCATCGTCGACGTCCATGCGCTGCCGCGTCTCGAGGGCGCGGTGGAGGACACCTCACGCCCCGAACGCTACCGCCTCGAATATCGCGTGCCGACGCCGCAGGCCGTGACGTCGCAGGCGGTGCGCAAACTCCTGAGCGCTGACGGCTGGGTGCCCTATGTTCTGCCGCTGGAGGAGAAGAGCACCACGCTGAAATTCAAGAAGGGGCGGCAGGGACTTTCGGTTCACTTCACGCAGGCCCTCGGCCGGCCAGACCAGTCCGTGGTCTACTACACGACCGACCGAATCTATTCGAACGTGCCGTTCCCCGAAGGCGCGAGCGACCTCGTGTTCGACGGAACAAGGCCCTATCTCGGCTGCATTGCGCCCGGCGCGCTCGATGCGACCTCGGAGTTCTTTACGAAGGACATGGCGGCGATCGGTTGGCGCAAGCTCACGCCCGAGACGGCGGCACGCTGGCCCAATGCCGATCTCGGCGAGATCGTCCCGAACGGCGTGCGTGTGTTCTACGAACATCCCGACGGCGACACGACGCAGTTCTACAAGCAGAAGCCGGTGATGCTGACGCTGACGCGCCGCGACGACGGCCGCACCAATGTCGAGATCAGGGTGGCGCCGTTCGCGCTGCCCCAAGAGCTCGAGGCCGACGACGACATGGCCGGCCTGCCACGGCCCAAGCCGACCAAATCGGCGAGGGGCCTCGGCAGCGCAAGCTCCAACGAGCGTGAGATCAGCGCCGCCGCGATG
>NZ_JALBGZ010000136.1:0-11357 GCF_023006515.1 Bradyrhizobium sp. PRIMUS42 | reverse complement strand
ATCGCCGGCGCAAGGCCCGCCGAATAGCGGCGGAAGCGCCGCTCGAACGGGTTGCGGCGCGAGGCGTCGATCAGCGCGATCTTGATCGCGGCGCCGCGCGTGTTTATCTCGGCGAGGATGGTGTCGAGGCTGAAGCCGTCGCGCGCCACGTCCGGCTCGGTCCAGATCTGCGCGTCGACCGGAAGCAGGTAGGTCTGCCGGTTGGACTGGATGGCAAAACCGTCGAAGAAGATCAGCGCCACCGCGCCGCGTTCGATGCGGGCATAAAAGCGATCCAGCACCTGCCGCATGGCGTCGGCCGTGAGATTGCTCTGCCGATCGACGACGAAGCCGTCGCGCTTCAATTCTTCAGCGACGTCCTGAGCATCGTTGGCGACCTCGTTCAGCACGAATTCGTTGTCGGGGTATCTTGCGTTGCCGATCACCAGCGCGAGCTTGGCGCCGTCGGCCGCGCGGCTTGCGGGTCCTGCGCTCAGCACGAGCAAGCCTGCCAGCAACAAAATCGTCGCGGTGCGCATGAAATGGCTCATCGGTGATCAAAATCTCCAGTCAGGATAGCGGCCGTCGCCGTTAATTCAATCGCCATGCGAATTTGCGCCCACACGCTATGGTGACACAGCGTTGCAGATTGCCCTTGCGCGCGCCGCCGGTCCTGCCGCAAATGGCAGCAAAACGGAACACAAGGAAGCGAGCCTACCATGACCGACACCACGGCAATCATCACTGAAAAGCGCGGGCAGGCGTTCTGGATCACCATCAACCGGCCGGAGAAACGCAACGCGCTGAACGGCGAGGTCATCGCCGGCATCACCAAAGGCTATCGCGACGCGCATGACGACAAGGACGTCCGCGTCATCGTGCTGACGGGCGCGGGCGGCAAGGCGTTCTGCGCGGGCGCCGACTTGCAGAATTCCGGCGCGGCTTTCGCGATGGATCATTCCAAACCAAATGTCGACTATGCCGATCTGTTACGTTTGTCACAGAACTCCACCAAACCGGCGATTGCGCGGGTCGGGGGCGTCTGCATGGCCGGCGGCATGGGCCTTTTGTGCATGACCGACATAGCGGTCGCGGCCGATCACGTCATCTTCGGCCTGCCCGAGGTGAAGGTCGGCGTGTTCCCGATGCAGGTGCTGAGCCTGTTGCAGAGCATCGCGCCGCCGCGCCTCGTCAACGAATGGGCGCTCACCGGCGAGCCGTTCGATGCCAAGGCGGCGCTGAGCGCGGGCCTGCTCAACTACGTGGTGCCCACCGCCGAGCTCGATGCCAAGGTCGACTGGCTGATCGGCCGCATCGTCGACAAGTCGCCAACCGCGATCCGCCGCGGCAAATACGCCATGCGCGCCATCGCCTCGATGTCGTTCGACGAGAGCATCGCCTACACCGAAAGCCAGATCGCACTGCTGGCGATGACCGAGGACGCCAAGGAGGGCCTGAAAGCGTTCAGCGAGAAGCGGAAACCGGTCTGGACGGGAAGGTAGAGGGGGGCCGCTGGCTGATCAGTCATCCTGAGGTGCGAGTGATGCGATGCGGTTAGCATCGCAGCGGGAGCCTCGAAGGATGAACGGCCAAAGATGCAGCCGGGCCGTCGCCCTTCGAGGGCCGCTGAAGAAGCGGCCACCTCAGGGTGACGGGGATGAATTGACGCACGCTGAATCAACATCGTTCATTGCGAGCGCAGCGAAGCAATCCAGTGTCTTTCCGCGGAGGGATTCTGGATTGCTTCGCTGCGCTCGCAATGTCGAAGCAGGATGGCGAGGCTTTCATCCACTTATTCACGATTCAAACAGCAGGCACGCCTTCGCCCTCTCGCGGCGTAATCCGCCCGAGCTATGCTCTCCGCTTGACGCCCTCTCGGAGAGAAAGGGCGCAGGGAAGGCCGGGTGCCGGCTGGCACCCGCAAGACTCCCGTGCAAGAATGATGCACACGCAAGGCACAGGAGCGATACAGGGCAGCCGCAACATCGGGCTCGCGAGACCATCGCCGCGAGAGTCATCGAGCTAGCCCAGCGCGGCGAACGTTGCCCACAGTCTTGCGCGACCGGGTGCTTGCGGGAATGAACGCTGGCCCCGGACGAAGGCTGATGGGGTTTGGCGTCGTCTCAGGGACGCCCGCTAATGATGATCTCAGGCTGTCCACGTCTGGGTGATTGTGTTGAAGAAGTCGGCCTGTAGATCGAGGCGCGCCGCTCGAACGTCGCGAATGACCCAAGGAGAACATTCGACCAAGCTGGGAGTGCTGCAAGCCGCTACGTCGGCGCGTGCAGTTGACCGTGAAGCCAGCCGGTTGTTCGTGGGGATTTCATCGGATCAACCAGATCGGCCATAAGCTGGTGGACGTCCTTGCACGCGGGGCACTCAAACGTCCGGATAGCGAAGCTAAAGGGGCCGGGCGTAATCCGAGCCAGCACCGCTTCTGCTCGACACATAGGACATAGCGTTCGGGGATGGCGGAACATGTTGCACGCCTTGATCAGGCGGGAGCGTTACAGAACTCTCAGTCACCGGTAGTTGCCGTGTGGGCGGTGATGGAACCCACTGTGGAACTGCCACTGGGCTCGGCGCTGGTCAGTATTGCTCACATGCCAAAAGAAATTAACGTGTCGTTAGTGAGTTAGGTCGCGCTAGATTCAAATTAGGGCAATTGCTCGTAACCCCAAGTGATCACGCGTCGAGGACGCTCGTCGCTATTGACCATACGTGCTGCAGATCGGCCGTTGAGGTCCGCTGTTAGTGCACTCGGGCGAGTCTCCCTGGCGATGCTGTTCTTCCAGGCAGCGCGGAAGAGCGCGCGAGCAAGCTCTGCTGGTCATAGCTCGCGCTCCATCGCTGGATGCATGCGGTTCTTCACTTTGATCCAATAGCGACAGCGACCGCCCTCATAAGGACGGTCCCGCCGCTTGGACACCAGCCCCTCAAGGCCGATGTTGCAGGCAGCTCGAAACAGATCAGCCCAAGCTCGCCGCGCTCAAACGGATTAACGAACACACCTTCAGGACGCCGCGCCAATAGGCGCTCCAAGCTCGCCTTTCGCATCGACAGCGGGAGCATGCGCAAGTCGTCACTGCCTTCAGCAAGAATATCGAAGGCGCAGAACTGCACCTCGTGATCGTGCTTGCGTGAGTGCAGCGCGTTGAAGTCGGAAACGCCGTCCAAGCCGAGCACGACCGCTTCGCCATCGAGCACAAAGTGCTTCTGACTGATCTTGCGTGCCGCCTCGACGATCCACGGATAGCGGTCACCCCAATTGTAGCCGCCACGCGTGATCAGCCGCACGCGGTCGCCATCGCGCTCCAGGCGCAGGCGGTAACCGTCGTATTTCACTTCATGAAGCCAGTCGGGGCCGTCCGGGACCGTGGTGCCCTTGGTCGGGCAGGCAAAACTCAAATGAAAGCATGCGGGAAAAATAGGCATTCGTAGCCATTTTGCGAGGGGGACTACCCGGTCGGCATACGCGTAGGAATGCCATTCCAAGGGAAATCTAGGACATTGTTCCGAGCGGGGCCGGTCAAAGTCCGGCGGCTGCACGGTTTGCGGAATTGCCCCCGTCGCGGCGGCTGCGGCAAGCCGACGAGGCTAGGTTTTGGCGGCCTAACTGATCAGCTCAGTGAGATGATCTGTACACTCGATGGCTGGCATCATCGGTATTCCTTCTCGACTGCTTGCACGTTGCCCTTAGCATCTTCCGTGATCGTCACGCGATCAGGGCCGCGCACGAAATCCGGATTTGCGCGACCGCAACCGGTGCTCGTGCAGAGATAGCCAGCATAGCCGCCGCCCTCGTCGCTACCTCGTCGCGTGCCTTGGCCGTAGATTCTGACGAGGCGCCCCTCGACCACGAGGCGCGCGCGAAAGACGACCGTCTGACCTTTTACTTCGCCGTTGTAGGCGGTCAAGATGGTTGACCCCGCGCCGGTCGCGCGAATGGTGAAGGTGCGATCGGTCTGCGGTTTGATCTCCGCGATCGGCTGGACGAGGTCGATCTGGTTGACGACTTGCTCGAACTGGTAGATGCGGGTTTCGCCGGACTGCATAGTGATGGTGTGGTCGATGTTCAGCTCTTCAGGCGGCTGAGCCTGTGCCGATGCGATGGAAACAACGGCAACGACGACGGCGCCGAGCAGAGTGTTACGCATGGTTGACCTCCCGTTTGGATTGGCAGCAGCCGGAATAAGGGTAGGCAAGCTTTGCTATCGTTGGGACGCCGGCTGATTGCGCGTTGGTCATCTTGCCTCCCTCTCAAGCGTCACCTTCAATTGCTGACTATCTATTGCGGCTCGTGCTTTTCAGTTATCTCCCACGCAGCCAAGCTAAGCTCCATTTCTATGAGTTGCGCGATCAGCAGCTCTACGATGTCTTCATAGTCAGATGGCGCGAGGGAATGCACGCCGCGCAACGTCAGTTGATTGTGGAGGATTCAACGCTCATGGACCTTCTTGATCCGAAAATGGATTGTCATAGAACAAGCTGAAGTAGACGCTAAACGTGCAGCGGGCGCAACGGCGATGACCTCATGTCCGGCTCCGTACAATTACGGGCCGCTGCGCTAGTTGGGTTGCGAAGCGCGCGTTTGTGAGATCAGGCGTTTGTCTCCGAATTCGGGCCTTCGAAACAGTTCATTAGCTTTCATGTGGCTTGCTGGGCGCGTGCCGATTACCGCTGATTGCGGCACATTGGAATGGGAATGCCGGCCCCGGCTGTTTACCCCAATCCTGCGGCTGGGGCCGTTTTGAACTTTCGCTGTATCGTTCAACCCGGTCCAAAACCATGTTTAGAGGCATTGCCATCGCGCTATTTGCAATGGGCATCTTCTCGCAGCTTGATCGCGCGTTCTTCTATGGCCGCAATACCGACGCCGCGCTCAAGCTTGCGCGGGAGATTGGCCGAGGCTTTGGGCTGTAGGTCCGCCGCGCTGCGCTCAAGATCGTCTCAGGGACTACTTCTTCAACAGCAGTCCCAACGTTCGCGCCATGCGCCTCACCGATGCCGCGTGGCGGCCGAGTTCGGCGGCTATCCTCGATGTGCCAACTCCCTGACGGGCGAGCCTGACTAATCGTCGGACCTCTTGGTCGGCCCATTGCTTTGGCTTCGGTGTTTTCATGGTGAGCGCGACCTGCAAAACGTCGGAGAAGCTTCTCGGTCGATAAAGATCGTCACGTCGAGAGAGGAGATATGTAGCTTCGGTCTAAAACGGTCGGTCTCACCGCGCCGTCGAACAACACGGTCACGCCGGGGGTGCGAACACTGGCTTCGACAATGGTGCCGGTCTTGTGGGCCAAGTTTGGGAACTGAACGATCCCCAGCTCGCTCATCTTGAAACGACTGCCTACAACAAGCCTGTTATCCTGCTCGGCGGTCATTTGGTAGACCCAACCCGTCTCATTGTGAGCCGACAAGACGTTTCTGGGGGCTTGCCTTCGCCTTCGTCTTTGCTGTGACGAATTGAACTCCAACGTGAGACCCGTCCACCCAAACCAGCTCGCAGCGCCGAAATGCCAGTCCAGTGGACGACAGAACTAGGAAGAATTCCTGTGCCTTCAGCGGGTCCGTTGAGCCCTCGACCTCAAGCTTGGCGCCGCTTGCAGAGGCGTCAACGAGAACGCAGCTTCTTCGCCACGTGCCATCAACACCCATGATGCTCACGATGTGTTTGTGTTCAAATCGAACGCGGTGCGCCTTTCGATTGTCCTCTGTCATCTGCAATCCACGATTTCAAATCAGTTGGTTCGAATAAACACGTCGCCTCTCTGCGTCTCTCTGCAATCAGCAGATCGATCCTGGCCGACTGAGCCAGTAAAGTCGTTCTGGTTGTCTCGTTCAGTTTGGATTGTCCAACGATCAATCGAATGCAGCCATTCGCGAGTTCGAGAAGGAAGATCGCCTGACGAGCGTCATCTGTTGTTTGAATTTCGAGAGCTTGAACCTGCGACAACAGAGCGGCGATGTTGGCGAAAATGTCAGGCAGTTTCTGGCGCGAGCGGTACGTCTTAGACTTCGCGTTGTGCGGCTGGCGAAATTTAAGCACCGACGACATCGTCGCAATCTCTATTTGCTCCGGCGGCAGTGCCGAAAGGTATCGCAATGAAAAATACAGGTATACGCGAGTACAAAAACAGGCCGACCACTAAGCCTCGCCACGAGAACCATGGCCGCGCTGACCCGTCCTTAGAATATACTTACGCCAAACTGTTTGACAAATGATTACGAGGTTGCGAGCGTCAGTTATCCTAGTATGGAGGTTGCGTCCCGAACTGTGCAACGCGCAGACCCGCGCGCGGCTGATACGCGCAACAAGCGATTATGCCGGTTTACCGGTGGCGACGTTGCCGAGATCGCGCCTGCAGGAGCGCAATTGGTGTTCGAACCTAGGCCGTGTACCCATAAAACCGTCGGCGTGACCCGACGAAGGCTACGTCCGATTCTTCCGTTGCGATCGAGTTGGTGCGGTAGCGCGATATGTCGCGCTAGGTCCGAAGCTAACCTCGGCGATCATAGCCCATAGCCTTTCGGTGCTTCCTAACCTAGGAAGATGGAGCTCGCGCCAACTGCAGCGCGGCCTCAACGCCGCCTTCCAGGATCTGCTCCGCCTGGACAGTGTCGGGGATGGCCCGCGCGAACTGGAGGGTGCCCACCATGAGGCCGAAGATGGCGGTCGCGCGGCGGCGGCTCGCTGCAGAGTCGGCATCCGGAAGTAGCGCGGCCAGCGACGAAACGTAGCTTCGCAGCGCTTTCTCGTAGTCCTGCCGAGTGGACAGGGGCTGGCGGGCGATTTCCGGGAGCAACGCCGCCGAAGGGCACCCTTCCGCCGGGTCTTCGAGGTGAGCGCGGTTGAGGTATCTCCGGATCGCCCCCTCGAGGGCCAGGCCCCTCCGCTGATCCTCATCGAGGCGATGTTGTTGGTCGCTGAGCGCGCTCGCCAGCGCCTCGCGAACGAGCGCGTCTTTGGACTTGAAGTGCGGAGAGAATGCGCCTTTGGTCAGGCCGGCCTCGCCCATGATCCCCGCGATCCCAGCGGCGGAGATGCCGTCTCGGCGCACGCACTTCGACGCCACATCGATGATGTGCCGTCGCGTCGCTGCCTTATGACCTTTCTCGAAACGCATCTTTCCACTCCACCAATATCCCGCAGCCGTTAGGCTGCAGCCGCTTCCAACAGGGCTTGGAGGTCGCGATCAAGCTGCTGGGCTACTGCATCGACATTATCGCTGCCAAACTGACCGAAAACGGATGCTGGTCGATCATACTCAAACGCGACGCCACCATCGTCATCCTCGCGCAATAGGACGCGAATGGGCGCATATAGCCCCGCCGACAGTTGATGGCGAGTCATCTTGGATGCGGTAAGCGGATTTCCGATATCGAACTGGATGGATCGGCGCGTCAGCCCAGCAATAGCCAGGAGTGCTCCGTGGTCACGCTGACCGAAAATGGTGAGCGGTGGACATGCCTCCAACTCTCGAAGGGCACGCGTGCCTTCACCGTATCGCAGGAGAGTGAAGATCCCGTCATCGATGCGGGGTGCCAAGGTCGCGAGCTTGGCACGAACGTCCTCGAAAGGCTTTGTTGAGCGGATGGTGACGTGCTCGACCGGAATGGCACGCGTTGAGTGCAGTGCATTGGCCATCTGTTGATCCTCTAATCGGCTATCGTTGTTTGCAGGTCGCCCCTTCGCCACGCGAAGCGCCACGACGTTAGATCGCACTCGACTGGGCGCCCAAGATGCCTTCGATGCCGCGGGCAAGGTTTAGAAGGACCCGGTCGCGCCCTAAGGGGGCATCCACCTCGAGCCCAATCGGCAGCCCAGCGCGGGACAAGCCAACAGGAAGGCTGATACCGGGCAGCCCCACGCTGCTTGCCGACACGGTGTGGTTCGCCAAAGCGAGGTAGCTGACTTCCTGCCCCGCGATATGGACGGTCGCCTGCTCCTCGATCAAAGGCGCCGTGCAGGGCGTGGTCGGTTGCAGAATGACCAGCGCCCCATGAGAGACGAACGCCGTGTTGAGCCGGCGCTGGATTTCCGGCCGGCTCACCTCGAGCGCCGTCTGATAGCCCTCTGCCGAGGTGGCACCTGCACCACCCGGCAGTACGATGTGCCCCCACGCCTGCCGAAGTTGGGGCTTAAGGCCCTCGTAAATGGCCTCGAACGTGGTCGGAATGTCATGGCGGCGAAGAAATTCCGAAACTGCGCCCATCGTCTCATGAGCGAAGATGCCCCATGTCGCGGTTTGGACGAGGGCATTGAAATCGTCGCCAAGGTCTACTTCAACGACCTCGGCGCCGGCGTCCTGCAGCCGCCGAACCACCTCGCGGAAGCGGGTTTCGACGTCCGAGTCCACCAGATCCAGGAACTGCCGCGGCGCGAAGGCCAGTCGGGCTCCCTTCAGGTCGTAGCCGCCGTCCGAGGACTGCGCAGCCTGTTCACCAGTCACGACCTGATCCACCAGAATGCAGTCCTCAACGCTTCGGGCGAATACGCCCGTCGTGTCGAGCGTATGGGAGATCGGCGCAACGCCGTTGCGTGGCCACCGTCCGGTGGTTGGCTTGAATCCTACGACGCCACAGAACGATGCGGGCACCCGGATCGACCCAACGGTGTCACCGCCCAAGGAGGCGGGAACGAGGCCGGCGGCCACGGATGCGGCGGAGCCGCTCGAGGAGCCGCCCGATACGCGATTTCGCGCGTGCGGATTCTTCACTTGGCCGTAATGTGCGTTGTGACCGGTCAAGCCATAGGACATCTCGACGAGGTTGTTCTTGCCGAAGACCAAAGCGCCCGCAGCCTTAATAGCGCGGACAGCGTCCGCATCTTCGCGCGGCACGAAATGAGCGAGGCCTTCGACGCCCAGGCTGGTAGGCAGCCCTTTCGTCAAATAGCTGTCCTTCACCCCGAGCGGCACGCCAAGGAGCGGGGCCGCCGATCCTGCCGCACGCGCCTTGTCCGCGTCCCTCGCGGCCTCGAGCACTGCGGCCTCATCGATGGTGATGAAGGCGTTCAGCTCGGCAAGCGCTCGGGCGCGCTGTAATAGCGCCGCGGTGTAGGCCTCCGAGGTGATGTCGCCGTTGCCAACCGTTGCTGCAGCGGTTGCGAGCCCAAGCGAGGTGAGATCTGTGATGTCTCGCGATGCAATCTGACGTGAAGTGGCTGTCGTGTCGTCCATGAATCCTCGCAAAGAGCTGATTGGCGGCATCCCGCTGCCGCCAAACGGCGGCTCAGCTCAATGCCATTACGCTCATAATATAAAATTACGATCGTGCTTCAATGGTGATTTTCCTTGGAAGGCGGAGCCGCCGGACACATGTACGTGAGGTGCCCAGGTGCCAAATGACGGAAGGATACGTCAACAGTTCGAAGAACACCGGCGTTCGTCGGCCGAGCACGATTGGTTTCGGCGGGGATTGTTGGTTGGTTGATGTCCGCTTCTGCCCGCAAGCGCCGAACAAGGACCGGGCCCGGAGTGTTGCGTTCGGCCAGACCCCCGTGATTCAAACTCCCAAACTGGGGTCTCGAATCATGCGCAGGTGTCGCGGGACGTCATAGCTGTAGGTGAGGCTGGAGTGAGGTAAGCGACGACGACCAAGATTGTTGGCCGAAGAACGTCTGACGTGACGTAGACGTCACGCCCTTTGTCTTTGTCGGCATACTTCAGCACCGCGTTTGGCCGCGAGATTCCGGCTTGCGCATTCTCGCCACTCACGACGAAGGTGGCGCGGCCTCCATCGGACGCACATGCCGCGCTGAAGGCCTGTTGCGCCTGAGCAGGCGCTCCCAGCAATGGCTGCAGCGACACCGTCGCGAGCGTCAGCAGTGCGAGCCGGATTTTGGTCTTGGGATTCGTCATCTGCTGATCGTAGCGCGACGGCCGCACCGGCTGCCAGCCTTCACCGCCGTCCACAGGGCTCCACCGGCATTCATATAATTTTCTCGCAGCCGTCCGCCCCCTGATCGCGACACAAATGTGGACACAAGAGCCGCACATCGTTGATCTATCTATGCTTTTTTGCCGTCAAAGCTTCCCTGCGCAGTGGCTTACGGCTTATACGCGCTCTCCTCGGAGACGATTGTCCTTCTTGCCTCCGTCACCTCCGCGAAATTCACGGACGCCGCTCGCGTCCACCGCAGCCTGATCCGCGGCTCGTGACGACGTACGACCGCCCCTTTTCGTGGATCAGGATGCGGCAGGATGCGGTAAAACGGAAATTCTGTAAAGGCGAATATTTTTGCGGGTGTCGGTTGACCGAGGGATTGGGTGTTTTGCCCTTCGGGTGGCGCAAGAGCTTGTAGGCGGCGTAGGGTGGGTAGCGTCAGCGTAACCCACCACGTCTGTTTCCGCGGAGGCGGAAGAGGTGGGTTACGCCTGTTACCGCGCTTTGCGCGGTCTCTGGCTAACCCACCCTACGGCAGCTCACCCCGCGTTGGCTTTCAGCCCTGCCGCCTGGATCCCCGCGAGCGCGCAGGCCTCGTCATTGTCGGAGGTGTCACCCGACACACCCACCGCGCCGAGCAGCGTCGCGCCGTCCATGATCAGCACGCCGCCGGGGACCGGCACCAGCGCGCCCTGGGCCAGGGTGTTCACGGCATCGATGAAATAGGCCTGCTCCTGGGCGCGCTGGAACAGGGCGCGCGAGCCCATGCCCATGGCGAGCGCGCCATAGGCCTTGCCGTGCGCGATCTCGCCGCGCATCAGGCTGGTGCCGTCCTGCGCCGCGGCAAGCTTGAGCACGCCGCGGGCGTCGAGGATGGTGACGACCAGCGGCTTGAGCTTGAGCTCGCCGGCCTTCGCGAAGGCGGCGTCGAGAATCTTGCGGGCGGTGTCGAGGGTGAGGTCAGCCATGGCTGTTTTCCTTTGCAGCGGTTGAGGTGGAATTGTTTTCGGCGCGGTCGAGGCTCATCGCCAGCACGCGCGCGACGTGAAGCGCCTCGCGTTGCGCGCCGTCATGGATCTGGTGGCGGCAGGAGGTGCCGTCGGCAACGATGAGCGCAGCCTGATCGGCGCGCCGCACGGCCGGCAGCAGCGACAGCTCCGCCATCTCGATCGAGGCATCATAGGTGTCCGCGCCATAGCCGAACGCGCCGGCCATGCCGCAGCAGCTCGACTCGATGGTCTCGACCTTCAGGCCGGGGACGAGGCGCAGCACCTGCTCGACCGGCTTGAAGGCGCCGAAGGATTTTTGATGGCAATGGCCGTGCACGACGGCCTTCTCGGCGACGGCGCCGAGCGGCAATTGCAGCCGGCCGGCCTCGGCCTCGCGCACCAGAAACTCCTCGAAGGTCAGCGCATGGGCGCTGACCGCCTTGGCATCGTTGTCCTTGCGCAGGGAAGCGAGCTCGTCGCGCAGCGTCAACAGGCAGCTCGGCT
>NZ_JALBGZ010001369.1:0-764 GCF_023006515.1 Bradyrhizobium sp. PRIMUS42 | reverse complement strand
GCCTGCACCTGGGCGGGCGTGCCCTCCGCGAGCTTCTTGCCGAAGTTCAGCGCGACGACGTGGTCGGCGATCGACATCACGAGGCCCATGTGGTGCTCGACCAGCAGCACGGTCATGTGGCGCTCGTCGCGGATGCGGCGAATGAGGTCGCCGAGCACATAGACTTCCTCATGGTTGAGGCCGCCGGCCGGCTCGTCGAGCAGCAGGATCTTCGGATCGGCCGCGAGCGCGCGCGCCAGCTCGACGCGCTTCTGCGTGCCGAAGGGCAGGCCGGACACGACGGTGTGGGCGACGTCCTCGAGATCGAGATAGGCGAGGATCTCGTGCACCTTCTTGTTGACGCTGGTCTCGCTGCGCCGGACCCAGGCAAGCTTCAGGGAGTCGCTGATGATGTCGCTGGAGGTCTTCGAATGGGCGCCGACGCGGACGTTGTCCATCACCGACAGGTTCGGAAACAGCGCCACGTTCTGGAAGGTGCGGCCGATGCCGATTTCCGCGATCCGGTGCGGCGGCCGCGTCAGGATGCTGGCGCCTTCCATCAGGATGTCGCCGGACGACGGCTGATAAAGCCGCGAGAGGCAGTTGAACAGCGTGGTCTTGCCGGCGCCGTTGGGGCCGATCAAGCCGAGGATCTGGCCCTTGTGCATGTCAAAGGACACGCCGTTGAGCGCGATGATGCCGCCGAACACGACGCTGACGTCGCGAACCGCGAGCAGGGGCGATGTCCCCTGCGCGAGCTGTGCCTGCGTCATCTCGTCTCGCCC
>NZ_JALBGZ010001368.1:0-765 GCF_023006515.1 Bradyrhizobium sp. PRIMUS42 | reverse complement strand
CGAGATGTTCGACCTCGCTGATCTCAGGCGGATGCTCGACCGATGAATCGTGCACCGCCGACATCAGCGGCGCATCGTCGATGTCATCGTCGATCGCGGCGGCCATGTCCGCGCCGCGGCCATCGATTTCGGCGGATTTCTCGGCGTCGGCAGTCGCAAGATCGTGGTGGACTGGAACGCACTGCGCTTCGGCAAGATCGCCAACAAGAAGGACAGCATCACGCTGGAATTGACCAAGGCGCAGGTCGCGGCCGCGCCGGAATACAAGGAAGACACGCCGATCGTGGTGCTTGGCGCGTCCGGCAGCCTTCAACCGCTGCAAGCGATCCAGTGAGGTGCGGGGAGGGCTGACCGGCTGTGCTGTTGTCGAGGAAGCCGAACCAAGCAGATCGCGATGTCCGCGTTGAACAGGACGACGTCGCGGTGCCATCGGCTGTTGGCATTCCGGCGCCGTCGCGCCAGAGCCTGCGCGGCCTCGACTGGTTCATCTTCTTCCTCGCCGACGTCCAGACCGGATTCGGTCCCTTCATCGCGGTCTATCTGACCACCCAGAAATGGACCCAGGTCGAGATCGGCCTCGTGCTGTCGATCGGCGGGATCGTCGCGTTGATCGGGCAGATGCCGGGCGGGGCGATCATCGATGCCGCGAAATCGGAGCGGCTGGTCGCTGGCCTGGCGATTGCGACGATCGGCGCCTGCGCACTGGCCTATGCGGCAATGCCGATCTTCCCCGTCGTGGTGGCCGCGGCCACCTTGCACGCGGCG
>NZ_JALBGZ010001367.1:0-768 GCF_023006515.1 Bradyrhizobium sp. PRIMUS42 | reverse complement strand
CCGCCAAGGACACGTCCAAGGATTCTGCAAAGGAGCCGCCGAGCCCGCCGCCGCAGACCGCGGCCGCCGCATCGCTCGTGCAGCAATCGCCGGCCATGAATTCGGCGTTGCCGACCATTCCGCTGGTGCCGTCCAAGTCGATCATGGCGCCGCCCGATCCGGCTGCATCGAAATTGATTCAGCCCGAGACCATCGAGAAAGCCGCGGAGAAGAAGGCCGAGCCGGCGCCCGCCCCGACCGAAGTCGTCGCCACAGCCGCAAAGCCGCCGGAAACAGCCGAGAGCGAATCCCCCGCGATCGCGGTTCAGCAGACGCGTTTCGCGATCGATCTCGGCGGCGCCAATTCGGTCGACGGCCTGCGCGCGCTCTGGCGCGGCGTGACCAAATCCAATCCGGACGTCGCGGCGCTGCGGCCGATCATCATGATCAAGGAAGGCGCCACCGGGCTCGGCATGCAGCTCCGCCTCGGTGCCGGCCCCCTCGTCAACGCCGCCGCCGCCGCAAAATTCTGCGCGAGCCTCGCCGAGAACGATCGTCACTGCGAAACCACCGTCTTCGACGGCCAGCGCCTGTCGATGCGCGGCTCGGAAAAGACGCAAGACAAGGGACAAGAGAAGTCTCAAGACAGGGTGCAGGAGAAGAACTCGGAGAAGAACCAGGACGCGGTCCCGCAGGCCGAAACCGCCCCCGCGCCCAGCGCAAAACCCGAGAAGCCGCAGCGCCGCCGCAGCTACTCGTCAAAGCGCTCGAAGCGAGAGGAGCCAGCGC
>NZ_JALBGZ010001366.1:0-768 GCF_023006515.1 Bradyrhizobium sp. PRIMUS42 | reverse complement strand
CATCCTGACCAAGATCGAAACCTACAAGCGCGAAGAGATCGCCGCGGCCAAGCGCGCGCAGCCGCTGTCGGCGAGTGAAGCGAAGGCCAAGGCGCAAGCCGCGCCGCGCGGCTTCGTGCGCGCGATCAAGGCCAAGCACGCCAATGGCGACTACGCGCTGATCGCGGAGGTGAAGAAGGCCTCACCGTCGAAGGGGCTGATCCGCGCCGATTTCGACCCGCCCCAGCTCGCCAAGGCCTATGAGGCGGGCGGCGCGGCCTGCCTGTCGGTGCTGACCGACACGCCCTCGTTCCAGGGCCATCTCGACTTCATGGTGGCGGCGCGCGCGGCGACGTCGCTGCCGGTGCTGCGCAAGGATTTCATGTTCGACACCTATCAGGTGGTCGAGGCCCGCGCGCACGGCGCCGACTGCATCCTGATCATCATGGCGGCGCTCGACGATGCCACCGCCCGGGATCTCGAAGATGCCGCGACTGCTTACGGCATGGACGTGCTGATCGAGATCCACGACCGCGCCGAGCTCGACCGGGCGCTGAAACTTCGTTCGCCGATGATCGGGGTCAACAACCGCAATCTCCGCACCTTCGAAACCACGCTCGCGACCAGCGAGGCCTTGGCACCGCTGATCCCCGAGGGGCGGCTGATGGTCGGCGAGAGCGGCATCTTCACGCCTGCCGATCTCGCCCGGCTCGAGCGCGTCGGCATGTCGACCTTCCTGGTCGGGGAAAGCCTGATGCGGCAGGCCGACGTCACCACCGCGACGCGCAC
>NZ_JALBGZ010001365.1:0-768 GCF_023006515.1 Bradyrhizobium sp. PRIMUS42 | reverse complement strand
GGACAACTTCTTCGAGCTCGGCGGGCACTCGCTGCTGGCGATGCGGATGTCGGCGCGGCTGAACGAGGCGTTCGGCGTCGAGCTGCCGCTGCGAACCCTGTTCGAGACACCCAGCATAACGGAGCTCGCCGAGCAGATCCAGCTGTCGGATTGGATCAACACCAACAGAGCGGGGGCACTTCATACACCCGACCCGGAAGAGGAGTGGGTGTTTTGAGCAGCATTGAGCTACTCACTGAGCTTCGCCGCCGGGGTATCAAGATCCTTTGCGACGGCGATGTCCTCAGGATCAGAGGCCAGAACGATCAACTGACGCCGAGTCTCAGGCAGCGGCTTCTTGAGCAGAAGAGCGATATCATTGCTCTCTTCACCCGTCTCAACGAGACCGGCGTCGAAGACCCGATTCCCGTGGTGCCGCGATCGTCGAATCTCCCGTTGTCGTTTGCGCAGGAGCGGATGTGGCTTCTGGAGCAGATCGAGGGCGCGGGGAACACGCGCAACATGCCGGTGGTGCTGCGGCTGCAGGGCGTGCTGGACGTGGCGGCGCTGGAGCGGGCGGTGGCGGGACTGGTTGGTCGTCACGAGGTTTTGCGGACGCGGATTGCGACGGCGGACGGCGATGCGGTGCAACTGATCGGGGACGGCGCCGGGATCGGGCTTGGGCAGCAAGATCTTCAGCATCATCGCGATCTGTTGCTTGTCGGCGTGACCGGCGCCGACCACGGTCTTCTTGACCTGGTTCGGCGCATATTCGGCGACAGAGATGCC
>NZ_JALBGZ010001364.1:0-769 GCF_023006515.1 Bradyrhizobium sp. PRIMUS42 | reverse complement strand
GGCTCGCCGGCGAGATCAGAGGCGCGATCGAAAAGCGCGAGCAGGCGCTGCTGTTCCTCAATCGCCGCGGCTATGCGCCGCTGACCCTGTGCCGCGGCTGCGGCCATCGCTTCGCCTGCACCATCTGCGATGCCTGGCTGGTCGATCACCGTTTCCGCCAGCGCCTGGTCTGCCATCATTGCGGCTTCTCGATGCCGCGCCCGCACATCTGCCCGCACTGTTCGGCCGAGGAATCGCTGGTCGCGGTCGGTCCCGGCGTCGAGCGGCTGCAGGAGGAGGCGGCTGCGCTGTTTCCCGAAGCGCGCACCATGGTGCTGTCGAGCGATCTCATCACCTCGATCGAGACGATGCGCAGCGAGCTCGCCGAGATCGCGGAGGGGCGCGTCGACATCATCATCGGCACGCAGCTCGTCGCCAAGGGCCACAATTTCCCGCGGCTCAATCTCGTCGGCGTGGTCGACGCGGATCTCGGTCTGAGCAACGGCGACCCGCGCGCGGCGGAACGCACCTGGCAATTGCTCAACCAGGTGATCGGCCGCGCCGGGCGCGAGCAGGGCCGCGGCGTCGGCTATCTCCAGACCCACCAGCCTGATCATCCCGTGATGAAAGCGCTGATCGCCTGCGACCGCGAGGCATTCTACGACAGCGAAATCGATCTGCGCGAGAAGACGCTGTATCCGCCGTTCGGCCGGCTCGCGAGCCTGATCATCTCCGCGGGCGACCGCCCGAGCGCCGAAGGTCTTGGCCGCCGTCTCGTCGCGCTCGCGCC
>NZ_JALBGZ010001363.1:0-772 GCF_023006515.1 Bradyrhizobium sp. PRIMUS42 | reverse complement strand
GGCGATGCAGCCCGATCCCCTGCCGGCGGAGCGTCTGCGCGCCGATCCCGACCGCGTGCCCTTGCGCGATGCCGCGCTGCTCAGTGAGCTCAGCGAACGGCTCTACGAGCTCAATTTCGATCCTGATACCCCCGACGGCCTCACTCGCGCGATCACAAAACTCCAGCAGCGGATTTCGATGGCGCCGAATGGGGAGCCGACCGAGGGCTTGCTGCTGCGCATGCGCAAGATGGAGGATCTCAAGCCCTGGGGCTCGATCGTCTATGGGCCCGACAACAGCAAATGGGGCATCTCGTGGAATCACGCCTCGCGGCGCGCGGCGGTGGCGGATGCGCGCGGCAATTGCGCCGGCACCAAATGCCCGATCGAGCTCTCCTTCTACGGCAGAAGCTGCGGCGCCTTCGCGATCTCAGACAAATCCTGGTCGCTGGTCCAGCGCGAGGGCGTGCAGCGCGCTAGGGATGCCGCGCTTGACGAATGCGGCAAGGCTGGCAAAGCTTGCCGCATTATTGGATCCGTCTGTGCGGACGGATCCGGCCGCTGATGCCTTTTTCATTTTGGATTGTGATCATGCCCAACGCCGCCGTGCGCACGACTGGCCTCGCCTTCGTCCTGAGCCTCGCCTTCTCCCTCCCTTCCGCCTTGGCCCAGTCCGGCAGCTCCGGCGGCTCGATCGGCAATGACGAGAAATCGCTGTCCGGCTCGCGTTCGGATCGGTCGGCCGAGCCGGCCCCGTCCGCCCGCCGGAGCAAGTCGGCCGAGGAGCCGCGCT
>NZ_JALBGZ010001362.1:0-773 GCF_023006515.1 Bradyrhizobium sp. PRIMUS42 | reverse complement strand
GGCGCCCCGCGGCCGCTGCTGCTGGCCGGGCTCGCGATCCTCGCGCTGGCGACGCTCGCAAATGCCGGTCTCGGCGCCTACCATTCCGGCGTCGAATGGGGGTTTTGGAAGGGGCCGACCGATTGCACCGGTCCCGTCGTCAACCTCGGCAACGCCGGCGATCTCTTTTCAAGGCTCGATACCGTGAAGGTGGTGCGCTGCGACGAGGTGCAGTGGCGCTTCCTCGGCCTCTCGCTCGCCGGCTACAACGTGCTGATCTCGCTGCTCATGGCTGCGATCGCGGCGTGGGGATTTATGCGGACGGCGAAGCGCTAGGCAAGCTGTCGTAGGGTGGGCAAAGCGAAGCGTGCCCACCATTCTTGGTGACATCGCTGAAACATGGTGGGCACGGCGCTAACGCGCCTTTGCCCACCCTACAAGAGCCGCGCTCTGCTAATCATCCACGTCGTCCTGCGTGCGTCCGAACAGATGCACGATGCCCGGCGTCGCGATCGTCACGAACACGAAGCGCGAGAGGTGATGGGCTCCGACGAAGATCGGATCGATGTGCAAGGTCAGCGCCAGGGCCAGCATGGCGTCCATCGCTCCCGGCGCGAAGGCGACGACGACGTCGGAGAATTTGACTTGCGTGGTCAGCGCGACGATGCCGACGAAAATGGCGGAGACGGCGATCGCGACCGTGAACGAGCCCAGCGCCGCGTTGATGTGGCCCGCGAGCGTCTTAATCCGCATCCGCGCGAAACGGCTGCCGATCAGCGCGCCGATCCCGACCA
>NZ_JALBGZ010001361.1:0-775 GCF_023006515.1 Bradyrhizobium sp. PRIMUS42 | reverse complement strand
TGTCGCGCTACCAGGCGGATTTCAATCCCGTCGACCTGTTCGATGCCGGCCCCGCCGGCTACAGCGCGACCTTCTCGCTCGAGCCCGGCGCTGGTGACGGCATGCCGGGCCGGGTGTTCACGAGGCCGGTCGAGGTGCAGATCACGGGATCGGCGCTGGTCTACGACATCGCCGATCCCGCCGGCGGCAAGGGCGAGCCTGTCAAGCCGCTCGCGACGACCTATCCGGATCTGCGCAGGTTCATCCGGGAAGGCTATGTACGCTACGCATTCAGCCGTTTCGGCGCCGCCTACGTCGTGTCGATCCAGTGCCTCGACAGCGTCGCCAAGCCGCGGCGGCTCGCCTGCAAGGAAGCCTATCCCGTTGCCGAGCGCTTCCTGAAGGCCCTGCGTGTCGCCGGCGGCCAGCGCATGCGGCCATTGACGGACATTGCCTCCAACATCCTCGATCGTCCGGCGGAGCGTTCACCGGACTTCAGCTATCGGCCGAGCGGCGACATCATCCCGAACACCGGCTACCGCAAGCAGGGCGGCCATCCTGACGTGATGGCCTATGCGCAGATCCGATTCCCGCTCGAGAAGGCGCCTGCGTTCGTGCGCTCGCAGTCCTACGGCAAGCGCGACAGGAGCGAAGGTCCAACCGCCTATCCCTGGCGCGACAATTTCTGCGAGTCGCGCAGTTTCGAGGTGTGGCAATGCGGCGGAGGCTACGGACATCAGGGCGAGGACATCCGCGCCGCCGACTGCCCCGCGCCCGGCGAAGGCCGCGAGCCCTG
>NZ_JALBGZ010001360.1:0-775 GCF_023006515.1 Bradyrhizobium sp. PRIMUS42 | reverse complement strand
CGCTGCGGAAGCGCGCGCGAATATCCGAAGGTGTTGCGGCGATGACGTCGGGCAAAGCGTGCCGGATGGTCCGGCCATCGCGCAGCCGCACGGTCACCTGCGCGCCCTGCTTGCCCGGGAAGGCAGCCGTGAAGCCGGCATCTGCCTTGAGCTCGGTGACCGCAACCAGGCGGATGATGTCGGCATCATCCAGCTCGGCGTAGTTCTCTTCCTCGATCTCGCCCCGCGCCAGCGTTGCCGCGACACTGAACGGAATGCTCATCTTGGCCTGGAGCGCATTGCGATAGGGCCCTGCGGAATCGCAGCCGGGATAGCGAACGGCGGCATCGGGCGCGCTGATCACGATGCGATCGATCTCGTCGACGCTGGCGAGTTCGTGCGAGACGCGGAGCGCCGCTTGAGCCGCTGTCTGCGCGAAATTGCAGGCCGGGACCGGCTTGTTGTAGACGGCCATGATCTCGCATTCGCCATTCGGGAACAGCGCGATGCTGTCGGGCGCGGCCTGGCGGCGGTAGGCGGCGAACAGGCCGGCTTCGCCTTCGAGGATGGTCTCCGAGCCGAAGGCGCCGGCCGCGGCAAGGCCGACCGCCTTGATCGCGTTGCTGGCGGCAAAACCCGGATGGAAATACATGTCGGAGCCGCCGGCATGCGGCCATTCGTTGAGTCCGCTGGACGTGTTGGCCGCGATCGCGATGGCGCTGGTTGCCTGGTCCTCGGAAAGGCCGAGCGCGAAACTTCCCGCGAGCGCCGCGCCCGGAGGAGCCACGAGGCCGGT
>NZ_JALBGZ010000135.1:0-11373 GCF_023006515.1 Bradyrhizobium sp. PRIMUS42 | reverse complement strand
CCATCGCCGCCGCGCGACCGCCCTCGGACGCGCCGAGCTTGAACGCGATCACGGGTTTGCTCGCGGCGCGCGCCGCTTTGCAGGCATCGCGAAACGCCTTGGTGTTGCGCACGCCTTCGAGATAAACCACGATCACCTTGATGCTCGGGTCCTCGGCGTAATAGCGCATCAGGTCTGGCGTCTCGAGTCCGGCCTCGTTTCCGGTCGTCACCATGTAGCCGACACCGACACCCCGATCTTCCAGCGCCTGGCGGATCGCCATGACGATGGCGCCGGACTGTCCGGCGATTGCCACAGCGCCTTGCTCCATGGTGACGATGCGGTCGTCGATGTTGGTGAAGAGCTTTTCGCCGGCGCTTAAGTTGCCGAGGCAATTCGGGCCGGTGACGGCAAGCCCGGTCTCGCGTATGGCGGCCTGTAACTCGGCGGCGAGCCTCTGGCTTTCCTCATCCTGCAGCTCGCTGAAGCCCGAAGTGACGATGGTGGCCGAGCGCGCACCGGCCGCAGCGGCGTCGCGGATCACCTGGACGGCAAAGCGCGCCGGCACCAGCACCAGAACGTGATCGGGCTTCTCCGGGAGGCTCGCAAAGTCCTTGTAGCAGGGGACGCCCCAGATGGCTTCACGCTTGGCGTTGACCGGATACAGGCCGCCCTCGTAACCGTACTTGATCAGATTATTCCAGATGCGTTCGGCATAATTGCCGGGCTTGTCGGTCGCGCCCACCAGCACGATGTTGAGCGGGTGCAGCATGGCGTGGATGCCCTTGACGATGTCGCTGGCATCGGGAGCCGGAGACCATAGACGTTGCGAAACCGATGCGGCAGGCACTTGAGCTTCCATGCGCTTCCCTCACTTCTTGTTCTTGTTGCAACGCGCTGTCGCGCCGGCTTCGCGGGCTGATCGTGGCGGATTCCATGCCGCGAGACGGAATGGGCAGGTCTTGACGACAGGGCCTGACGATAAGGCTAGCATCACGAGACTTTTGGCGAAAGTGCGAACGATCCGGCAAGATGCTAGGAACGGTGACGCTCATTCTCTCAAACGGTGATCATGCCGCTCCTGTCCATCGTGGTGCCGACTCTCGATCGTCCCGACACGCTTCGCCATGCGCTCGCGACCATGGCGTGCCAGCCTGCGCACGCGGACTGCGAGTTCGTGGTTCAGAACAATGGCGGCAATCCCGAGATCGCGAAGATGGTCGCAGACCTCCAGGACGAGCGCTTCAAGCATTTTGCCAGCGAAACCGTCCTGACCATGACCGACAATTGGGAGGCAGCGCTCGGCCATGCCTCTGGCGAGTACATCGCCTTCCTCGGCGATGACGACGGGTTGATGCCCTATGCATGTGCCACGGCGTCGGATCTGCTCTCCGGCCGTAAGATCGATCTCCTGAGCTGGCGCGCCTACAGCTACTACTGGCCGGGCTACTACCATCCGGCTTTCCGCAATCGGCTGCTCGCCGAGATCGACCTGACCTCGTCGGCAAAGCGCGTCTCGTCGCGGGATGAATTGGCGCGCATCTTCGGCTTCCAGGCGCACTATGCGAACCTGCCGATGATCTACAATTCGTTCGTCCGCCGCAGCGTCATCGACCGGATGCGTGCGGTCGGTGGCCGCTATTTCATCGGCCTATCGCCCGACGTGGCATCCGGTATCGCCAATGCCGCGCTGACCGACAGTTTCGTCCGGCTGTCGCGGCCGCTGAGCATGGCCGGATTCTCGCAGCACAGCACCGGTCACGCGCTGTTCTTCGAGACCACCGATCTGCTCGAAACGTCGCGTGGAGCGCGGGATTTCGGACCGATTGACGACGATCCCCGGCTCCCTGATCTCAACGCCCTCCAGCTCTTCATCGCCAAGGACATGCTCGTCCTGAAACGACTGCTGCTGAGGGATGACGACGACGTGCGGCTCGACTTCAAGGCGCTGGCACAGGCGCTTGCGACCGACATCAACAATCGGCCGCCCCTGTATGATCGAACCGTACAAACCATCGGCGAACTCGCCCGCACGCATGGTTTCGATGTCGCCGACATCATCATTCCTGCCCGCCTTGCGGATCGGCCGCCACCTGGCAAGGGTGTTCGCGTCATCGGGCAGAACCGCGTGGTTTACGAGCTGGATGGTTCGACGCTCGGGCTGAATTCGATCGCGGACGCAGTGCGCGTGATCGCGCAGTTCGTGCCGGATCAGCAGCCGTTCGATCCAGTCGCTCTGGAGGCTCCCGTGTCTGCGCCGGTCCTCGGTGCAGAGGAACTCGAATTCAGACGTGGCGGGACAGGTGTCGCCGCGTTGGCCGAGGGATGGAGCGAGCCGGAGCAATGGGGCACCTGGTCGGTTGCCAGGAATTGCGTGCTCCGCTTCGAGGTCCACCCCATTCCGTCACGGCCGGTCGAGCTCGTGCTGGCGTGCCGGGCCTTCGTGGCTGACGGAAATCCGCAACTGCGTGCGGTTTGCCGCGTCGGTAACGGCGCGCAGCAGGAATTGACGTTTTCGAGAGGGGCGTTCGCGGGCTTGCGCAGGTTGATGCTCGATCCCGCCGCGATTGCCGCCGACGGGATGTTGACCATTAGCCTGTCGCTATCCGATCCACGCTCGCCCGCTGATCTGGGACTGAGCTCCGATGTGCGTCCCCTCGGCATCGGCCTCGAGCGGATATGGCTCGATGACGATGTCCGTGCGTCACGAGGCCGGTAATCGCCGCACGCTCAATACCGCAGCAGGCTCAGCTTGTGGGCGTAGTGAAAGATGACCTGCCTTGCGAGATAGGGAGCGATGGCACGGCGGATCTGCATCTGTGTCGGATCGAAGCCGAGAACGCGGCGCCGCAAGATGCCCATCTCCCGGACGCCGATCGCATAGGTTGATGCCGTCTTCTGGGCGTCATGGATTCGGAAGCAGGCGAGAAATCGCGGCAGGCGGACGAATTTGAACTCCGCGGCCTGCGCTCGCAGGATGAAGTCCCAATCCATCGCGTAATGGAAGCTTTCGTCGATCGGCCCGATCCTGTCCCACACGCGCCTGCGCCAGAACATCGTCTCCTGCGGGATATAGTCGGCATATTGCAGTGCGTGCCCGTCATGGGGCGGCAGCACGGCACGGCCGACCTCGAGCCCCTCGCGGTCGACGAAGACGCGATGGCCATACACGATGTCGACATGCGGATGCGACGTGAAGTAGTTGGCGACAAAGGCTAGCGTCCCCGGCAACAGCATGTCGTCGCTGTTGAGATAGGCCATGATCTCGCTGTCGATGCCGGCAAAGCCGAGATTGATGGCGTTCGACTGCCCGCTGTCAGGTTCGCTCTTCCAGCTGATGCCCGCGGCGCGGCTTTTCAGGAGATCTATGGTGCCATCGATCGAGGCGCCATCCTGCACGTGATAATACAGGTTCGGATAGTTCTGGCCGACGATGCTCTCGATCGTGGCGCCGAGATACTGCGCCTGGTTGTAGCTCGGCGTGACGATCGCGATCCGCGGTGCATTCTCGCGGATGGAGGGGGCCGGCGGCAAAGCCCTCAAATTGAGCAGGCGCGGCGGATATTGCTCGAAGGTCCACATCGGCGGGCGCCGCCAGAGGCTTCGCAGCGAGGACCGCCTTTGCCCGGCGGCGATGAGATCCTGGTTCCTTTCCAGCAGCGCGAGGCGATTTTCGAGCTGCTCCAATCGTTGTTCGAGGCGCTGCCTGAACTCGTCGTCCATCCATCGTTCTTTCACAAATCACAACGTACAAAAATCAATGGGCCATTCTATAGGTCTCCAGCCTGCAGCGCCAGTTCACGGTCTCGTCAAACGCGATGGCGCGGCCTGTCCGGCGCGGTTTCAGAGGCCTCGATCAATCCGGGATGGGCCGATTGCGAACCGCTATTCACCTGTTTCGATCAGGGTGGCATGCAGGACATACCGCTCCGGGCCGGACGTGACGGCGTCGAACGGCCAGCAGGTCGTGAGCACGAGTTCGACATCCTGCGCCGTGGGATCGATGCCCGATGCATCGAAGCGGACCACGGCGGATGAATCCGCGCGATAGCGAAAGTGTTTGCCGTCACGGCGTGTGACATCGATCACGTCACCAATGGCAACATTCCGCAAGAACCGGAAATGTGTGTCGCGATGGCCGGCATATACCGCGACACCGCGCTCGCCGGCATCAACCGTTTGGTGGATGTGACCGGGGCCAAAGGCAAGCGCCTGCCCGCTCGCGCTTTCCAGCACGATCGCGCTGGCGCCGATCCGCTTCACCTCGATCCGCGCGACCGGCCAGGTGTCGGCCCATGACCACGGCTTGATCACCCCGCCCGTTATCAGGCTTCTGTCGAAGGCGCGCTCCAGCAGCACCTGCGCGAGCCAGGCCTTGGCATGGACATAGGCACCGTCGCCGAACAGGATGAGGCCGATCAGTGCCAGAACCAGCGGGGATAAGAGGCGGGGCATTGTCTCTACACGCGTCATTGCGAGCGCAACGAAGCAATCCAGAGTCTTTCCGTTGAGGCAGCCTGGATTGCTTCGCTGCGCTCGCAATGACGGGAAGAAAAAGGCGCGCGCGGCCGTTGGTGTGGGACGGGCAGCCGCGCGCGCTAACAGAGGAGTTCGGGGGACTCCTCTCTCAAGCGACGTCGGTGAGCAAGGATCGACGCCGGTTGAACACGAACAGGATCAAGGCGAGCGCGATCAGGATCAGACCTGCGATCATTTTCAGCTCGGCTGAGGTTGCCGTCTTGGGCAGACGGATCGCATCAGGCGCTGCGGGTGCCGGACGCCGCGCGGCTGGTGAGGTGCGCGCATCGGCATGGCGTTCACGCAAGTGCGACTGGATCTGCGGCCGTTCGCCAAACACTTTCGCGAAGTCCCAGCCGGCGGGCAGGTTGATCGGCAATTCGCTCGGCTTGAGCGGTGCGCCTTCGGGGCGGCTCGGCGTCTTGTCGACGGCGACGAGGCTGGTCAGGCGCGTGACGATCTGATGGTCGAGAGCCAGCGCCAGGATCGCCTTGTCGGCCTCCTCGGGCGCGAGTTCCCGCATGGCGCGCGCCACCTCGGCGTCACCGATCTTGCGCTTGGCCCAGAGTTTCGACAGGCCGTTGCCTTCCGCTGCATTTTGCAGCGGCAGCGTCACCGACCATGGACGCTCGCCGACGCGCCCCCTGATCTCGAGCGAGCCCGCGAGCTTGTCGAGCTTTGCCGCAAGTACCAGCGGCTCGTCGCGATAGACGTCGGGGATGATCGCCGGGGTGATGTCGGCCTTGGCTTCGGAGAATTTCGCGATGAGGCCGGTCACGGCTGGATTTTCGAGCTTGGCGAACAAGCCGCGCATGCGCTCCTCCACCTGCTCGACGGACCCGATATGGGTGAAGGCCCCACGGCCGAGCTCGGCGGCGCGTGTCATCAGATAGGTGTTGGGCGCCGACCCGATGCCGACCATGAAGACGCGCGAGCGGCCGCGCATTGCCGTGATCGTTTCGAACAATTGCTGTTCGTTGCCGATGGCACCGTCGGTCAGGAAGACGACCTGGCGAACCATGCCGGTGTCGCCGAGCTTGTCGGCCAGGGCGGCGCGCATCGCCGGCACCATCTCGGTGCCGCCGCGCGCCTGCAACGCGCTCACGAACGAGGTCGCCTCGCCGACATGCGCAGCGTCTGCCGGCACGGAAGCCGGAAACAGCACGTCCATGGTATCGTCAAAGCGGATGACGTTGAAACGGTCGGTCGGCTGAAGCCGGGAAAGAGCGTAAGTGAGGCTCGCCTTGGCCTGGACAATCGACGTGCCGCCCATCGACCCCGAATTGTCGATCACGAACACGACCTCACGCGGTAGTGGCCTTTGTGTCGACTGCTCGACGCTGGGCGGGGTGATGAAGGCGAGCAGGTAATCGGCATCGCCGACATGTTCGCGGAACAGGCCGACCGTCGGCGCCTTCTCGTCGGCGGGCTTCCAGCTGAGCTCGAAGTCGCGGTCGGCGGGAACAGCGCCACCGGCGAGCGTGATGATGCGTGCCGTGTTGTCCGGGCTCTCGATCTTGACGTTATGGTGGGGACTCCTGACCTCGCCAAGTGCGAAGCCGGCCTTCAGGCGCACCGTGATGGTGGTCGGATTGACCGGTGCATTCTTGGCGGGATCCAGCACAGGCGGTGAGATACGGTCGCGGTCCGGTACCGGGTCCGACGTCGTCGCGCCCCAGCCCGAGCCGTCGTTGCGGAAGTCGACGCTCTGGACGATGGGCGCCGGATTGTAGCGCGGTCCGACCACCAGTGGCAGGCGGAGCGAATATTCATTGCCGGACTGATGCACCGGCTCCTGATATTCGATCTGCACCAGCACGGTTTCGCCGGGACCGATATTGGCAACCGAGTTGGTGAAGATGTTCGGCCGTTCCTGCTCGGTGAGCGCGGCCTTCTGACCGGCGCGGCGTGCCTCTTCGTAGATCACGCGGGCCTGCTGCCGCTCCTTGATGTCTCCGACGATGACGCGGTCCCCGACCACCATCTTCAGCGTATCGACGGCGCCGCCGCTCGCGAGCGGATAGACATAGGTTGCCTCGACCCAGTCCTTGGTCGGGTTGCGGAAGATCTGGGTGACCCGCGCGCGCAGCGTCGGCCCTGATACCGTGATGTCGACGTCGGTGCCGAGGCGGATCGCTTCCGTGGTGGCGCCGTCATCCTTCAGAAGCAGCGTACCGGACCGTGCATCGCCGGGCTGGAGCAGGCTGGCCTGCTCGGTCGTTGCCGACCAACTCGTCCCGAAGCTGACCAGCAGGGCCACGAAGGCCATCAGCATCACCGCGATGCCCTGCGCGAGAAGAAGCAATCCGAGCTTGATCAGCCGGTTCAACATGGGGTGCTCGTCGTTGTCAGCCGTGTCGTAGGTGTCCATTGGCCTGCTCCTGAAAGGGCGTTTGCTGGCTCTGAGCATTTGCCGGGAGGGGCCGATTTCGCGAGCAGAATGATCGGTAATGTTCCGCCGCGGCCGGCCCGGGCACGCCGCCTGTAGGCGGTCATGTGCGGTTTTGTACTGGTTTGTCCGCCCTGCTAGGATGGCGGTGCTGGAGCAGGGCTAGCGATGCAGATGCAGGATAAATCCAACGATAAGCAGCTTTCGGACGAGCAGAGCCGCGAGATTGCCGAGACCATTCGCGAGGAGCTCGCCCGACGCCGGATCTCCCGGCAGGCGCTGGCCGAGCAGGCCAAGCTCAGCCTGTCGACGCTGGAGAAGGTGCTCGGCGGCCGCAGGCCGTTCACGTTGGCGACGACGGTCCGGCTGGAGCAGGCGTTGGGCGTCTCCTTGCGCAAAAGCGTCGTCGTGGTGACGCCGCCGGCAGCAAACGATGTCGCGCCCGACAGCCTCGGCTCCTATGCGCACCGCGCGGTGAGCTGGCTTGAGGACGTCTACATCACGCTGCGGCCGTCGTTCGGCCACAAGGATGCGATTTTCGCCTATCGCACCGAGATCGTCTGGGAGCCGCAAATTTCCTCGCTGGTCTTCCGCGAGGGCGATCGGACCGATGCCGCCTATGAGCATACCGGCGAGGTCGCCGTTCCCCATCAGTCCGGCTTCATCTACCTCGTCATCATCAAGCATGGCCAGCATCGCGTGATCACGGTGTCGCGGCCGACGGTCGCCGGCGAGATGTACGGCATCATCTCGACGCTCCGCGCAGGCCCTGGCTCGCAGCTGACGCCGATCGCGGCGCCGATCGCCTACGTGCCGCTGAAAAATGTCCAGAAGCCCTCCTTGGGACGGGTTGGGCCCGACGATGCCAACCATGCCTTGTATCGAAACCATCTGCGACGCACGGTAGAAGAGTCGTTCGCGCTGTTTTTGACGCTATAGTCCGCAAGAAATAGTCCTGCACCGCCTTGGCATGTGCCTATAAGGATAGACCATGCAGGACGGGCCCGGGCGACACCGCGGCGGATCTCCGCTGTTCTCCATCATCATCCCGCTCGAATATCACCGCGGGCAATGGGAGCAGTCCTGGCTGGGCTGGACATCACAGACCGCGGACAAATCCCTCTACGAAATCATCCTGGTCGTGCCGCCCGATTTTAGGGCGCGCGAGGAGTTGAAGGCGCTGGCCGGTGACGAGGCTCGTCTCGAGTTCACAGACTCCGAACACGATATCGGGCTGTGCGCGTTCGGCGCAACCAAAGCCCGCGGTAGCCATCTGTTCTTCACGGAGTCACATTGCTGGCCCGAGCCCGGCGTGATCGAGCTGTGCATCCGTGCCATCGAGGCTCATCCCGACTGGGCCGGCTTTTCCTGCCATTCGGTCCCGATCTGCCACAATCGATTGTCCCTGGCAGAGGCTGCGATGTACCAGGCCGACATCGAATTCGGGATGAAGCAGCATCCCTGGCGTAAAGTGCTCGACCAGTGCTTCGTGACGCGGCGTGACGTCTATTGGGAATGCGGAGGCCTGCGAGAGGAACTCGGCCATTTCGCCGAATGGGTGCTGGCTGCGACATATCACGCAAAAGGATATGCCATTGGTTATCTGGAAGAGGCGCGCTTCCATCACTATTACGTCGGCGAGATCGGCGAGCTGAAGACGTTCACGCTCGATTTCGTGCAGGGCGAGATCCGCTATCTCGGCGAGGAACGCCGCGATCCCGGCAGCGAGCTGCTCGAAGTTCCCCTCGAATGGAGCAAGCGGAGCGATCACGATCCTTCGCTCGCCCGCCATGCATTGAACGCGCTGGCGCGCTACAGCCTTTCGGGGCGGGGCTGGACGCGGCCCGGTGAGAAGTTACGTTTCTTCTGCCGATGGTTGGCGCCTGCGATTCTCGGCGATCTAGCCGCGCGCAGCTCCGCTCGGCTGGAGGCGGCCTGGGCGCGTGGCGTACTGACCGTTTTGACGGTCGCTGGATCGAGTGACGCAATCGCGCGATGGATGAGGCGATACATCGCCTCGCTGATCCGGCTCCAGAGACTTGATTGCATTCATCGCGCTGGATGTGACCACAGGTCCGTCGCCGGCCTCCCCGACGAGCATGTTCTTGCCCAAGCCGGTTTCCACGCGGTGGAGGCGTCGGCCGGGCACACCTTCCGCTGGAGCGAGCCGCAGGCGGCGGTTCGCATCAAAGGGCACCCCGGCCGCAACAGGGTCTACATCCGAAGTCCCGCGCTCCGTGCGCCGCTCGAGCGCATCGGGACCTATTTCTATCTCGACGGCAGACGCGTCGATCCGGCAGCGATCACGATCGGCCGTGACAGCTACACGCTGGATATCGATCTGCCACCATCGGGCATGGCGACGCTTGCATGGATATGCCCCGCGTTCAGGGGCCGCGACGATGCGCGATATCTGGGCCTATCGGTCACTTCCATCGCGTTGGAACAAGTATGCGGAGCGCCCCATGCGAGACATTCACAATCGGCCGTCGCGACCCCCTGAGGGTGTGTTGGCTCGCGCAAAACGATTGGCGGCGATGAACGCCGCCAATCGCATATTGCGGGGTGGCGCTAGCCTCCGGTTTCGGCGCTGATGATGTCGCCGAACAATTCCCACTGGCCGGCCTTGAAACGGATCATCTTGAGCTGCTCGATCGGCGCGAAGTCGTTGGCGCCGGTGTTGATCTTGATGCCGGGGATCAGCGTATCGGGCGTAAAGTCCTTCAGGCTGGCGGCCTGCTTCATCACGTTGTCCCGCGTCAGGTCGTCGCCACACTGCTTCAAGGTTTGAACCAGGGTCTGCGCGGCGGCATAGCCGTAGACGAGGTTGGTGTCGGAGACATTGGCGCCCGGCATGTATTTGTCGATGAAGGCGAGAAACTTCTTCATGCCTTCGTCGTCCTTCCATTGCGGATCGGACGCGTCCTTCAAATAGGTCGCCGATAGCACGCCCTCCGAAGCATCGAGCCCGGCGGGCTTCATCACCGCGCCGATCGAGATCGACACGTCGGTCATGACATGCATCGGCTTCCATTCGAGCTCGGCGATTTTCTTGATCGCTTGGGCTGCGAATTTCGGTGTCGAGATGTTGACGAAGACGTTGGCGCCGGTGCCCTTCAGCTTGACGATGTGGGAATCGATCGACGGCTCGGTGGTCTCGTAGCTCTCCTCCGCCACGATCAGCGAGGACGCCTTGTCGCCGAAGATCTCCTTGATGCCGGCGACGTAGTCCTTGCCGAAATCGTCATTGGCATAGAAGATCGCGACCTTGGCGTCGGGCTTGGCCTGCAAGATGTACTTGGCGAAGATCCGCGCCTCGACGCGGTAGCTCGGCTGGAAGCCCATGGTCCAGGGGAAACTTTTCGGGTCATTCCATTTGCTGGCGCCGGTGGCGAGGAAGAGCTGCGGCACCTTCTTGGAATTGTGATATTTCTGCACGGCGGTCTGGGTCGGCGTGCCCAGCGCGTTGAAGACCAGGAACACCTCGTCGCTCTCGATCAGCTTGCGCACCTGCTCCACGGTCTTGGGCGGCGAGTAGCCGTCGTCATAGGAAATCCAGTTGATCTTGCGGCCGTTGATGCCGCCCTGGTCGTTGATCATCTTGAAATAGGCTTCCTCGGTCTTGCCGATGATGCCGTAGGCTGAAGCGGGACCGGAATAGGCCTCGACATTGCCGATCCTGATCTCGGTGTCGCTGGCGCCGGTGTCGTATTTTTTCTGCGCGGAAGCGCCTTGAACCGAGAGCAATGTCAGGGCCGTTGCCGCGGCGAGCAGGGCGAATTTCTTGTTCTTCATGGAAATTCCTTGGGGTTTCTCGTGGGATGGGGCAGGCACTCAAAAAAGGAAAAGCGCCACTAGAGGGGCGCTTTGATCAGGCGTTGGCGGCTTTCTTGTCGACCTCGGAGGTCACCGAGAACTCCTTGCGCAAGGTCGGCTTGTGGATCTTGCCGGTCGCGTTTCGCGGGAGCGCGTCGATGAAGCGGATCTGGCGCGGGCATTTGAAGCGCGCCAGATTGGCGGCGCAATGTGCAAAGACATCGGCGTCCGTCAGCTTGTGGCCGTGCTTGACCGCGACGATCGCAAGGCCCACCTCGCCCCATTGCGGATCGGAAATGCCGATCACGGCAGCTTCGGCGATGGCATCGAGTTGGTGCAGGACGTTTTCGACCTCGGCCGGATAGACGTTCTCGCCGCCGGAGATGTACATGTCCTTCCAGCGATCGACGATGTAGTAGAAGCCGTCCTCGTCGACGCGCGTCGCATCGCCCGTGTGCAGCCAGCCGTTGGTAAAGGAGGTCTTGTTCGCCTCCGGCCTGTTCCAATAGCCCGGCGTGATGTTGGGGCCCTTGACCCAGAGCTCGCCAAGTTCGCCGACATCGGCATCGCTGCCGTCTGGGCGGACGATGCGCACCTCGGTGTGCAGCACCGGCTTGCCGGCGGAGCCGGCTTTCCGCGCCGCATCTTCGCGGTCGAGCACGAGCACGGCC
>NZ_JALBGZ010001359.1:0-779 GCF_023006515.1 Bradyrhizobium sp. PRIMUS42 | reverse complement strand
CAGACGCACGCCGGGGCGCACCCGCTCGGGGCCGAGGTTGTCGCCCATCCGCAGGCACATCCGCAGCACCATGCCGCGCGGGCTCAGCGTGTAATTGGCGACCCAATCGACCACGGACCGCAGCTCGGGCTTGAGCGGCGGGAAGTCGAGCTTCTCGCTGACCTCCTTGAGACGGTTGTGCAGGCGCGGATCCGGATTGGCGTTTTCTCCCCAGACCACCGCAAGCACCTCGCGCGGCCCGAGCGGCACACCGACGAGATCGCCCGCCTTCAGCTCCATCCCGCGCGGCACCTTGTAGGAATAGGTCTGGTCGAGCGCGACCGGCACCAGCACGTCGACCATGCCGGTCGCGTTGGTGGGGGCGGTCGTGCTGCGCGGCGTATGATCCATGAACGGAGAATCGGAACCCGGGATTTCAAGGCTAGCGCCGTGGGGCGGCCTTAGCGAACGATAAACGAGTGTGATGCGATATACTGTAGGGAATCACCACGTCCAGAGCGCATGAGCAAAGCGGCCGCCCCACAAATCGAGCTCGCCAGCGCCGATCCCTCGATCGCGCAGGAGATGACGCGCTGGCTGTCGCATCTCGGCGCCGAGCGGCGGCTGTCGCCGAAGACGCTGGAGGCTTATGGCCGCGACTTGCGGCAATGCCTGGATTTCCTCTGTGCCCATTGGGGCGAGCGCGTCACGCTCAAGCGCTTCGCGGCGCTGGAAGCAACCGACGTGCGCGCCTTCATGGCGATGCGCCGCGCCGACGACATTGCCGGCCGCTCGCTGAT
>NZ_JALBGZ010001358.1:0-780 GCF_023006515.1 Bradyrhizobium sp. PRIMUS42 | reverse complement strand
TACAACTCGATGCGCATCAACGAGATGCCGAAGGTGGAATCGGTGATGGTGCCGAGCGGCGGGTTCTGGGGCGGTGTCGGCGAGCCGACCATCGGCGTCGCCGCGCCGGCCTCAGCTTCAACCCCGGCTTTGCCGGCGCCTATGACTTCACGCGGGCGGCCGATTTTGGCGAGTTGATGCGGCAATTCCTGGAAGGCTTGCCGGATGGCGGCCTCGTGATGTGCCATCCCGGCTTCGTCGACGACATCCTCGCCGGCCTCGACCCGATGACGGATGTCCGCGAACGCGAGCACGCCTATCTCTCAAGCGACGCCTTTGCGCGTCTGCTGGCGGACAGCGGCGCCACGCTCGGATGAATCCGGCTGAAAGCAAGCTGCAGGGGCAGCTTGTCGCATACCGAAATTTAATCCGGCCGGCACTGTTGGGGCCACAATGGAACCCTACATCTGCTGCGCGCTTGTTTTGCGCGAAGGAGATTGATCATGACGCCGCAGGAACGCCAGCTCGTCGACGACCTTTTCGATCGGCTTTCGAAACTGGAAAATGCCCCCCGCGATCCCGACGCCATCGCCGCGATCTCGGACGGCCTGCGCAAAGCGCCGGGCGCGATCTACGCGCTGGTGCAGACCACGCTGTTGCAGGACGAAGCGCTGAAACGTGCTCATAACCGCATCCAGGAGCTGGAAGCGGCCCATGCGCCCGAGTCCGCGCCGTCCGGCGGCTTCCTCGATACGATGCGTGACACGCTGTTCGGCGGAGGCCCCTCGCGCGGCTCGGTTC
>NZ_JALBGZ010001357.1:0-780 GCF_023006515.1 Bradyrhizobium sp. PRIMUS42 | reverse complement strand
GAGCGCCAGCCCGACCACGATATCGGTCCCGACGCTGCGGTCCCGCAATCGCCGCGCCAGCCGGTTGGCACGCGCGTTGAGCGCGGCGTAACTCAGCTCCGTCTCGCCGAATACCAGCGCGATCGCTTCGGGTGACCTCCGGACCTGTGCCTCGAATTGGGCGACGAACAACCGCTCTCCCGAATATTGCGCATGCGTCCGATTCCACGCCTCCAGCAAGAGCTGGCGCTCCTCGACAGGCAGAATGTCGAGCTGCCGGACCGGCGCGCGCGGCGCGTGTTCCAGCATCTCGGCCAATTGATCGAGCGCCCGCTGCATCAAGGCGCAGATGTGATCGGCCGAGAACGGACGGACGATCTGAGCAGTCAAGCCAAGCGCCTGACCATAATCCTCGACGGCCAGCATCAGGGGATAGTTGGTGCGTTCTTCGCCACCGAGCCATTCGATGCCGGAGCCGTCCTTGTCGGCGACCAAATCGCCCGGCATTGCATTGTGTCGATAGTTCAAGATCGAGCTGAACAAAGGCGCTGGCGCCGCGACGCCGCTGCATCGTTGCGCGAGCGCCAGCGAGGCGTGCTCGTGCGCCATCAGGTCGGTCAGCCGACCATGCGTATCACGAACACTGTCCTCGACCGCCGTGTCATCGAGATCGAGCCGCAGCGGCAAGGTGTTGATGAACAAGCCCATGGTGCGATCACCGCCGGCGCCGGCCTCCATGCGACCGAACAGGACGGTGCCGAACACGACGCGCCCGCGCCCGCTGGTTCGCGCCACCACCTG
>NZ_JALBGZ010001356.1:0-782 GCF_023006515.1 Bradyrhizobium sp. PRIMUS42 | reverse complement strand
CGAGCCCCAGGTCTCCACCACCGTCGCCAGCGCGACGCCACGGCCGGCCTTCTGCCAGTCCTCCGCCGCCTTCAGGATATCCTCGTCGCGATCGAGCATGGGGTGCCTCTCAAGCTGCGGAGCGGATCAGGCTGCGGTGATGCGGCGGCAGCGGCCGGGAGAGCGTCGTGATCAGCTCCTGGATCGAACTCAAATTATGTACCGGGCGGAATTCGTCAACGTGCGGGAGCATCATTTTGATGCCCTGCGCCTTGGCCTCGAAGCCGCCGAACCGCAATAGCGGGTTGAGCCAGATCAGCCGACGGCAGGAGCGGTGCAGCCGGTCCATCTCGAAGGCAAGCCTGGAATCGGCCTCCCGTTCCAGCCCGTCCGAGATCAGCAGCACGATGGCGCCCTGGCTCAGCACGCGCCGCGCCCACAATTTGTTGAAATTGTGCAGCGAGGCCGAGATCCGCGTGCCACCGGCCCAGTCCTCGACGGAGGCCGAGCAGCTCGCCAGCGCCTCGTCGGGATCGCGCTGACGCAGCGCGCGGGTGACGTTGGTGAGACGGGTGCCGAACAGGAACACCGAGACACGCTTGCGCGCATCGCCGATGGCATGGAGGAAATGCAGGAACAGGCGGGTGTACTCGCTCATCGAGCCCGAGATATCGAGCAACGCCACGATCGGCGCCGGCTTCTCGATCCGTCCGAGCCGATGGATGTCGATGATGTCGCCGCCGGTGCGAAGCGATGCGCGCAGCGTGCGGCGCAGGTCGAGGCGAAGCCCGCGCGGATCGGGT
>NZ_JALBGZ010001355.1:0-783 GCF_023006515.1 Bradyrhizobium sp. PRIMUS42 | reverse complement strand
CCGCCAGCCGCCGCGCAGCCCCTGCCCCCATGCCGCTGCCGCCGGCGGTAACGAGCGCAACCTTCTCTGCTGCCATGACCGATCATCCCTTGAGTTGAGGCGAGCCACAGGCTCGGCCTATCATGAGGCCTTCTACAGCCAGACCTGTCGGCAGGTCCATGGTCGAAGGACGCACCTCATGAGCAATGCGAGATGAGCGATTTGCAGATCCGGAATTTGCGCCCCGGGGAGATCTCTCTCGCCATCGACTGGGCTGCGGCCGAGGGCTGGAATCCCGGCCTCTGCGATGCCGCCTGCTTCGCGGTTCCCGACGCGCAAGGCTTTTTCGTCGGCGAGATCGATGGCGAGCCGGTCGCGACCGTTTCCTGCGTCAATTACGACGACCGCTTCGCCTTCCTCGGATTCTATATCGTGCGCGCAGACTTGCGCGGCTCTGGCCACGGCCTGCGCATCTGGAATGCGGCGATCGCGCATGCGGGCGCGCGCGTGATTGGGCTCGACGGCGTCGTGGCGCAGCAGGACAATTACGGGAAATCCGGCTTCCAGCTGGCCTACGCCAATATCCGTTATGGCGGCATCGCCACCGCGCCCGCGAAGCCGCCTGCCGATGTCGTTGCGCTCGACAAAATCCCGTTTGCAAATGTGGAGACCGACGATGCCACGGTCTTCCCGGCCCGGCGCAGCGCCTTCCTGCGCGCCTGGATCAACACGTCGGGCCATGTCGGCCGAGCACTTGTGCGCGACGGCAAGTTCGCCGCATGGGGCGTGATCCGGCCGTGCCGG
>NZ_JALBGZ010001354.1:0-788 GCF_023006515.1 Bradyrhizobium sp. PRIMUS42 | reverse complement strand
CGCGGAGATGGCGCGCGTGCTCAGGACCGAGCCGTTTCGCATGGCGCTGGACGCCTCCGGTGCCGGCCTCGCGCACTGGCGACATGATCCGCTGCACGACGTCGTCGAGCCCATGAGCCACCACGTGATCATGGCGTATAACGGCGTGATGCAGCGCATGGAGCGGCGGTCGGGACGATCGGTCGCGATCGGCACGTTTCGGCCGGGGGTCCTGATCATCATCCCGGAAGGATCGAGCTCCAGGTGGGATATTCCCAAGCCTGTCGATGTGGTTCAGCTCTATCTTCCCGACGCAATCCTGAAGCGCGTTGCCAAAGAAGCCCAGGTCGGACCGGCCGAGCTGCTGGAGCGAACCGCACATCCCGACCCCATCACCTCCCGACTGATCCTGAGCGCGGCGGACACGTTGCAAGGCAATGGAGCCCTCGATGCGCTGTTTCGGCATCAACTGACGGATCTTCTGGCCACGCGCCTTCTGGCTGCGCATACGGGCTCGCCAACCACGTTCGAGCCGACCATGGGCGGGCTGTCGCCGAAGATCCTGCTCCGTGCGATCGAGCGGTTGCGCTCGGACAGCGACGCGGACGTCTCGCTCGATGCGCTGGCATCCGATGCCGGTCTGTCGCGCTTTCACTTCTGCCGTGCGTTCAAGGAAAGCACCGGCCTGTCCCCGCATGCCTGGCTGCGCCAGCACCGGCTCGAGCAGGCCATGAAGATGCTGCGCGACGGCGACGAGACGGTCGCCGCGATCGCAGCCGACATCGAGGTGATGTGATGCAGAGCGGCAC
>NZ_JALBGZ010001353.1:0-789 GCF_023006515.1 Bradyrhizobium sp. PRIMUS42 | reverse complement strand
GGGCTTGCGCGCACCTTCGTCGAGTTGCGGCAGCGCGAAGAGCTCGCTCCAGATCGCCCAGGCCTCAGTGAGCTCGTCGCCGTCGGCGCCGACCAGCAGCGGCACGGACAGCGAGGGATCGCGATGCACGAGGACGAGAGCTTGTGCCTCGTCATTGCCGCGCAGCGCGACACCGGTGAAGTCGCTGACGCGGACGTTGATCGCCATCTGCATGCCGCGGACGGCACGGCGCAGCACGACACGTTCGCGATGAAGCTCGATCTGCCGGACATGTCCGTCGGCGCGCGGATCGTGCGCGTCGAAGCGGACCGGAAGGGAAAGTGGGTCGAGCCGCAGAGAGCGGCTCGACCCGGCGGGAGCGACCCCGCATGTTGCTGTTTGACGCCTCACGGCTTTAGTTCTCCCCGCCGGGATTATGTTCCCGGTCGATGCGAGGACCTTAGCGCACGGCTTTCCGAAACCGCTTAAAAAGGCTGGTTAACCCACCGTCACTGCTGCTCATGATTGACAAGAGCTTGGCGCGCATGATTGACGAGACGTTGCGCGCAAGCTGCGAATCTGAGCTTTTGGCAGGCTGAAAATGCTTGAAGTCCGCGCCATTAGGGCACATCTGTGGGTTCCGGTCCCGACCCCCGCCCCAACAGGATTTCGTTCGTGAACTCTTCACCAAGCTCGACGCTTTCGCCTAAAGCCAGTCGCGACCTGTTCGATCAGTCCGCGCTCTCCGACCTCGCGCAGCGGCTGGTCGAGGCGGCCAAGCGCGCCGGCGCGGATGCGGCCGATGCGGTC
>NZ_JALBGZ010001352.1:0-790 GCF_023006515.1 Bradyrhizobium sp. PRIMUS42 | reverse complement strand
CAGCGCGGCGGCAGGGTCACCGAGCCGTGCTCGGCCGCGAGCTCGCCGCGGATCACCTTGAACAGGGTCGACTTGCCGGTGCCGTTGCGTCCGACCATGCCGACGCGCGATCCGGGCGTGATCTGAACGGAACTCTGGTCAATCAGAAGGCGTCCGGCGAGACGGATGGAGAGGTCGGTAATGGACAGCATGCGGCCTTGTCACCGCAGGCGGGGTCAAACGCAACCCGTTTTTCCGGGCCCGCTGCTCAGTGCGGGTCGCGGTCGCGCCGCTCCAGCTCGTTGAGGAGCTGCTCGAGATGTGTGGGGAGCCGGGGCTCGGGCCGCAGGCTCTGCTGGAGCCGTTCGCCCACGGCATCGCAAATCGATCGGCTGGTGCGCCGGTCCATCTGTTCGCTGTCATCGGCAAAAGGCCCAGCCATCGCGCGGTTCCGTGGGTTCAAAGTAAAGTCACGATACCAAGTCATTGACCCCCAAAATGGTTTCGCCCCTTCTTGGGGATCATCGGCATTCTCGTCAAAATTGCATGAATCCCGCGATATCCGCTCAAAATGCGGAGCCCCGGCGGGGGGATCGCCGGGGCTCCTCTTGGAAGGTACCTGTGGGGGGCGCAGATACCCTTTGGTCTTTTGGTAAGGTGCTGTCGGGCTCAGTAGCAGCGGTTGATCATCCGCCAGCGGGGTCCCCAGGGGGTCGGGACCAGCCGGCGCACATAGCAGCCGCCATAACCGTAGGAGACGGGGCCGCCGGCATAGAAGCGCGGTCCGCCCCAGCCGCGGCTGTGGTGCCAG
>NZ_JALBGZ010001351.1:0-792 GCF_023006515.1 Bradyrhizobium sp. PRIMUS42 | reverse complement strand
CCCATCAGGACGCCGTCCTGCTTGCCGAGGATGAACAGCAGTCCCGCTTGCGCCGGCGTCACCTCGCTCTCGGGCCGCGCCGCCATCCAGCGCTGCAGCCGGCGTTGTGCGACGCTCAGCAGGTAGATCAGCCGATGATGCCGCGCGTCGGCCGGTTTATTTCGCATGCGAACTATCTAACCGAGCGTGAGGCGGTTGTCAAACCAGCCGTTCCGCTACGGCGCGCAGGTGAAGCTCGCCGCCTCCGTCACCGCACCCGCCTTGTAATGCGGCCAGCCCGGCCAGCGGCACAGCGGCAGCGCGCGCAGGGTCGCGAATGAAGGCGGCTCGACCTTCTGCTCGATAACCTCGAGATCGCCGGGCGCCTTCGCCTTCTCGACCCAGTCGACCAGCACGCTCAGCATATCGACATTGGCCGGCGCGCCGGAGCCGACATGATCGACGCCAGGCGCGGTGTAGAGCCGCGCAAACTCGGCCGTTTCGGCCTTGCCGAGCTTGCGCTCGACGCTCTCGAAATAGCGGATGCCGGCGTAGGGGCTCTGTGCGTAGTCGGCCATGTGCTCGAGCATGATCAGCCGGCCGCCGCGGCCGCGGAAACGGCTGAGATCGGGATCGGTCGAATCCATCAGCTTCGAGACCTCGAGCAGCCGCGCCTTGTGCTCCTCCACCTTGTAGGTGGTGACGTCGAGCTTGGGATCGCGGGCAAAGACATATTGAATGCCGCCGGCGCCGTAGATCCAGGCGATGCCGTTGTTGGGCGCGGGCGGCTGCGCCGGCGGCGCGGTGCCGAGC
>NZ_JALBGZ010001350.1:0-793 GCF_023006515.1 Bradyrhizobium sp. PRIMUS42 | reverse complement strand
GCTCGCCATGCTCGGCGCGCTGCAGCGAATGCGAGACGGTGATCAGCGCGCGCTTGCCGGCGGCGCGGCGCGCCAGCTTTCGGATCGTCTCGGCATCGACGCCTGAGATGGCCGCGGCCCATTCGGCATGTTTGGGCTGGCCATCGCTTTCGCCCATGAGATAGCGCAGGAAGGTGGGCCAGCCTTCGGTGTAGCGATCGAGGAAGGGCTGGTCGTGCAGACCTTCGCTCACCAGCGTGTGGACGAGGCCGAGCATCAAGGCGGTGTCGGTGCCGGGCACGCAGCTCATCCATTCGGCGCCGGCTTCCACCGGCAGATCGTCACGCAGCGGGCTGACCAGGACGAACTCACAGCCGCGCTTGCGCGCCGCCGCCATGGCGCCGCGCTCGACATGCTTGCTGATCGAGCCGCCGGCCACCATGGAGTTCTTCAACGCCATGCCGCCGAAGGCCAGCACGATGTCGGTGGTTTGAGCAATCTGCTCCCAGGTGACGTTGCGCTTGGTGATATCCTCATAGCCCGCCAGAATCTGCGGCAGCAGCACCGAGGACGCGCCCGACGAGTAAGTGTTCACCGAGCGGACATAGCCGCCCATCGCGATGTTGAGGAAGCGATGCACCTGGCTCTGGGCGTGATGAAAGCGGCCGGCGCTCGACCAACCATAAGAGCCGCCGAACACGGCGCTGGGGCCGCGCGTGTCGCGGATGCGGCAGAGCTCATCGCCGAGCAGATCGAGGGCCTTCTCCCAGCTCACGGAGACGAACTCGTCGCGGCCGCGGCGATTGTCCGGGCC
>NZ_JALBGZ010000134.1:0-11408 GCF_023006515.1 Bradyrhizobium sp. PRIMUS42 | reverse complement strand
CGAGCAACTCGCGGGCAAGCGGCAACACGCCCTCGATGGTGTCGGCGATCTTGTCCTGCTCGTTCAGCGCAGGAATGACGATCGTAAGCCGTTTTGCCGCCCTGGAAGGTGCCTTCTTCTTGTTTGCTTCGACAATCGTCACCCAAGAGTCATGGCTTGCCGCCACGAACTTCGCATACTCCGCGGGGGTGGACGTCGGGCTGATCTTCACGCCAAACTCCTTGAAGCGCTCCTCGGTGGCCGGTTCGCGCAACGCCGCCAGGGCTGTTGTCCGACCTGGATGCCAGCCTGGAAGAAGCTGCTCGCTCGGTGAAAGGCCAGTCGGGCACTCTGACCGTTGCCATGGTCGCAACAATTACCGCGTCAGTCCTGCCCGATATTCTGTCTTCATTCGGCAAAGCCTACCCGCACGTTCTGCTATATGTCCGCGACGGCACTGCTTCGAGCGTGGTCAATCTTGTCGAGCAGGGAAACGCCGATTTCGGCATTACGACACAGTTGACCTTTGGCAATGCGATTCATGCCGCATCCATGGGATGGTACGACTTCCGTCTGATAATCTCGACCAAGCTGAAGAGGACTCTCGGCATCAAGGACAAAGTTTCCTGGAAGGACGTAGCTGATTTCCACGTGGTGGGCCTCCTGCCGCGATTCAGAGACCACGTCGCGCTTCTGGGTAGGGTGAAATGCGGACAGCTCATAGGCTGCGCTGAAAACTAGACCGCGGCAGTGAGCGGCTCGTACGCTGTAAAATAGCCGATCGGATGGCGGCTGGGTCTGAGACGCTTTGAGGATGGCGAAGGCACGAGCCGAATCACGGTCGGCGTGCGCAGAGCTGCTTTCCTGAAATATCCCAGCTGTAGCCGGTGGGCGTACTTGAGATACAAAGTACCGTGTGGACGCCGAAACTCGTCGGCGTCATAGCCTCCCGCCTTCCGATGCCGGCAAGTCCTCAAGCGCGAGTTGCGTGGACGGCTGTGAGAAGCCAGACGCGGCGTAAAAGCCGGAGTTTTACGAGGCTGACTTGGCAGAGCGCGCGGACGTCGCGGGATGCCGTGACACAACGGGACTCGCGATCCCATACAGGAATTGATCCACGATCATGTCCGCGAACTCGGCCGGTCCAATCCCTCCCTTGGGATCATACCAGGTATGGCTGAAGTTCAGCGTGCCAAAGAGCATCATGGCGTAGACCTTCCGCGTCCGCTTGACGATCTTCCCCTGATTGTCGAGCTGGAGAAGCAGGCCGGAAACCAGATCGACAATCTGGCGCTCAAGAGACTTGATCGTCTGTTGATCGTCTTCAGAGAGGAACGTCAGATCGTTGAGGATCAGGCGTTGTTCTTGCGGCGAACGCGCGTTGAGATCGACGATGGCGCGGATCGCTGCCCGGAACTGATCGGCCGTCGATTCATGCCTTGCGATCGCGTTCTCGACGTCCGCAATCATCTGGCGTACGTGCTCGTCCAGAATTGCGAACAGGATCGCTTCCTTCGATTCGAAGTAGTGATACAGCGCGCCGCGGGACAGCTTGCAGGCTTCGGCGAGATCGGCGATCGAGGCACGCATATAGCCGTGTTCGGCGAACAGGCCGCGGGCCGCCACGATGATTCCGCGGTGGATGTCGTCGTAGTTCTCAGAGCGCGTCCGCGCCATCGGCCTCTCTCGCTCAAGACGAACGCCACCGAATCCGGCGACTTCCGCTCCTCTATACAACCGCTTCGGCCATCGCGCTCAGCTTGTGGACACAAGTCCACCAGAACTCTAGCCGCGGCGCCGAAAGTTTGATCCAGATCAAAAAATAATTTGAACGGCCGGTCGGATTATAATATCGTCCTATCTCGTCAGGCAAGCAATTCAGGCACGCGGGACCAACCCAGCGGCATCAGGGAGGTTGTGCGTGGACAGTCGGAAGGTCGATGCTGTCGTGATCGGGGCCGGCGCCGGCGGCCTGTGCGCTGCGGCGCGGCTGGCGCATGCCGGGCTCTACACGGTCCTGGTCGATGATCACGACAGGCTAGGCGGCCGCGCCTCAACCGAGGAGATCGACGGCTTCAAGATCAATATCGGCGCGATCGCGATCGAGTTCGGTGGCGTGTTCGAGGAGACGTTTCGCACCGTCGGCGCCCCGCTCAACATTCGCGCGCCGGAGCCGGCAAGCTCCTTCTTCATCGACGGCAAGCTGATCGATGTCGGCCGCGGCGGCTGGTCGCTCCTGCTCGGGCAACTGACCAAGCAGGCCTCCCGCATCCTCGAGAAATTTGCCGACGCCCGCTCAGGCAATCTGCCCGATGGCCGGCAATCCACCGAGGACTGGCTGAAGGGCTACACCAGCAACGCCACCGTGCATGCGCTCTTCCGCAATCTTTGTGCTGCGATCTTCGCCTGCAACGCCGCCGAACTGCCGGCTCGCGCCTTCCTCACCTATTTTACCAGCAAGGGCGCCTTCAAGAAGTTCGGCTTCTGCCCGGAGGGAACGGTCGGCGTCTGGAACAGCCTTGCGACGGCGGTCAGGCGCAATGGCGAGGTCTGGCTCAGCACACCGGCTACCCAAATCCACACGGCGGACGGACAAGTGAGCGGCGTGACCCTGCTCCGGGACGGCAAGCCGACGCGGATCGACACCGATCTCGTCGTCAGCAATGCCGGGCCGAAGGCAACCGTCGCGCTTGCCGGCGAAGCCGCCTTCCCCGCTGATTATGTCACCCGGGTCAGGAACGACCTCCGTCCGGCCGCCAACATCGTCATCAATGTCGCGAGCCGCGAGCCGCTGCTGAACCACCCCGGCATCGTGACGTTCGGCAAGACGCGCCGGTTGTGCAACATGGCGAACCTCTCCGCCACTTGCCCCGAGCTCGCGCCGCCCGGCTGGCATCTCTATGTTGCCTATGCCGTGCCGGTTCCCGCGCTCGGCGAGTTCGACTCCGATGCCGAGATCGCGCTTGCACTGACGGATCTCCGCGAACAATTCAGCAATTTCGATCAGGCCAAACTCCTCTCCATCCGCGTGATGCGCGACGACTGGCCGGCGCAACGGAGCTGCGCCGGCTATGACCTGCCGCGCGAGACCGGCATCGAGGGCCTGTGGTGCGTCGGCGATGCGGTCAAGCAATATGGCAATGGCGGCACGCAGGCCTGCGCCGAGACGGCGAAGATCGTGACCGACGCCATCCTCGCAACGCGGCCGCCCGCGGCCCAGGCGAGCCGGATCTGACCGATGCCGACCACGATCCGAACCCCGACCTCCTCCCCCGCGACGCAAGCGATGCCCGCGCCGGATTGCCTGCTGGAATTCCGCAACATCCGCATCGTCTACGACAACGCGATCGAAGCCATTCGCGACGTCTCGATTGCGGTGCCCGAAGGCGGCATCGTCGCCCTGCTCGGCTCCAACGGCGCCGGCAAGTCAACGCTGCTCAAAGCCATGTCCGGCATCCTCTACACCGAGGAGGGCGTGATCGAGAACGGCAGCATCCGCTTCGGTGGCGAGGACGTGCATCAGCTCCGGCCCGACGAGCTGGTACGCCGCGGCATCGTGCAAGTACCCGAGGGCCGTCGTGTCTTTGCTGCGCTGACGATCGACGAAAATCTCCAGATGGGAGGCTACACGAGGACCGGTGCGGAGGCGCGCGAGCGTCGCGAAAAGGTATTCACGTTGTTTCCGCGACTCTACGAACGGCGCGACCAGATCGCCGGCTACATGTCCGGCGGGGAACAGCAGATGCTCGCGATCGGCCGCGCACTCATGACCGATCCGGTCCTGCTCGCACTCGACGAGCCGTCGCTGGGGCTCGCGCCGCTGATCATCGACCGCATCTACGAGGTGATCGCCCGCCTGCGCGACGAATTGAAGATGACGGTGCTGCTGGTCGAGCAGAACGCGCAGCGTGCGCTCGATATCGCCGATTATGGCTACATTCTCGAAACGGGGCGCGTCGTGCTCGACGGCACCGCCAGGAAGCTCACGGCCAATGAGGATGTCCAGGAATTCTACCTCGGCGTCTCCTCGGCCGGCCGCAAAAGCTTGCGCGAGGTCAAACACTACAAGCGTCGCAAGCGGTGGCTGTCGTGACCGCGCTCCTTAAGGTCGAAAACCTCAGCAAGCGTTTCGGCGGCCTCCAGGCCATCGCCGACGTCAGCCTCACGGTCGCGCCCGGCGAGATCTGCAGCGTGATCGGCCCGAACGGCGCTGGCAAGACCACCCTGTTCAACATGATATCCGGCGTGCTGCGGCCGAGCGGCGGTCTGATCGTATTCGACGGGGTCGACGTTTCAACCATCTCGCCCTGGCGGTTTGCCGCCGCCGGGATCGGCCGCACCTTCCAGAACCTCGCCCTGTTCAAGCACGGTACCGTGGTCGAGAACATCCTGACCGGCCGCCACACCCATCTACGTTCCAACGTGCTTGATGCCGTCATCTTCTTTGGCCGTAGCCGCAGCGAGGAGATCGCGGCGCGGCAACGGGTCGAGCACATCATCGAATTCCTCGAGATCGAGCATGTCAGAGACGCCGTCGTCGGGACGCTGTCCTACGGCCAGCAGAAGCGCGTCGAGCTTGCGCGCGCGCTCGCTTCGGAGCCCAAGATCCTGCTGCTCGACGAGATGGTCTCGGGCATGAACCAGGAGGAGACGGAGGACATCGCCCGTTTCGTGCTCGACATACGGGACGAGCTCGGCATCACCGTACTGATGATCGAGCATGAGATGCGGATCGTCATGGACATCTCCGACCGCGTCCACGTGCTCAATTTTGGCCGCAAGATTGCCGAAGGCACACCCGACGAGATCAGACACCATCCAGCCGTCGCCGAAGCCTATCTCGGCGGCAAACGTCCCGGCGCAATTGCACAGGCGGGATCGTGATGTCGACGCTCGACAGCCTCCGCTCCGCGCTTCCGCCGCTCCAGGCGGCCGCCACCCGCAGCGCGCCCGCAAGTGATGTGGCGACCTTTCGTGCCTCGCTCCGGGATGGTGCCATCACCATTCCGCAGATGCTGAGACACCGTGCCGCCGTGCATGGCGAGGCACGGGCCTTGCGCGAAAAGGATTACGGCATCTGGAACCCTTACTCCTGGCGCCACTATTACGAGACGGCGCGTGCCGTGGCGTTAGGCCTGCTGTCGCTCGGCATCAAGGCCGGCGATCGCATCGCCATCGCCGGCGAGAATACGCCGGAATGGTTTTACGCCGATCTCGGCGCGCAGATGATCGGGGCCGTGACCGTCGGCATCTATCCGACCAATCCCTGGGTCGAGCTGCAATATATCGTCAAGCATTCCGGCGCCCGTGTTGTCGTCACCGGCGACCAGGAGCAGACCGATAAAGTGCTGGACGCCATGGCCAACAATGGCGGACTGCCCGATGTCGAGGCCATCGTCTGCATCGACATGAAGGGCCTGCGGCACTACCGACAGTCGGCGCTGATGTCGTTCGAGACCCTGTGCCAGCGCGGCTTTGCCCATGCGCGTGAGACTCCGGACGCGAACGCGGCACTCGACCGCCTGATCTCGCAAGGCGCGCCCGACGACGTCTGCATCCTGGTCTACACTTCCGGCACAACCGGCCCGCCCAAGGGCGCGATGCTGACACATCGCAATCTCGTCTACGCCGCCTACACTTACGCCGAAGCTGTCGGCATCGCGGATAGGCCGTTCGAGGCCGTCAGCTATCTGCCGCTGTGCCACGTCGCAGAGCGCTGCTACGGCATGGTGACGCATCTGGTGCTCGGCGGCACGGTGAGCTTTGCCGAATCGATCGACACCGTCGCCACCAATATCCGCGAGATCGCGCCGACTTTCTTCGTCGGCGTACCGCGCATCTACGAGAAGCTGCAACAGGGCTTTCTGTTTCGGCTCGGCGAAAGCGGAAGGCTGCGGCAAGGCCTGACCAGGGCTTGCCTCACCTGGGGTCGCTCGCTTTCCGACCGCAGGCAGGCAGGCAAGCAAAGCTTCATCGATCGGGCCGCTTACGGCCTACTCTATCTCCTGATGTTCCGGAATCTGCAGCGTCACCTCGGCTTCGCCTATAGCCGTCATCGGCTCTGCGCAGGCGCATCGATCTCGCCTGAGACCCTGCGCTTTTTCGACATTATCGGCCGACCGGTCTCGCAGGGCTATGGGCTCACCGAAAGCGGCGGCGTCGCCTTCGTCCAGTCGGCGAGCCACCACCGGATCGGTGGCTGCGGCCTGCCGCTTCCGCGGACCGAGTGGAAGCTCGATGACGACGGCGAGATCCTGCTGCGCAATCCTGGTGTGTTCAAGGGCTACTTCCTCGACGAAAAGGCCTCGACGGCTTCGCTCGAGAACGGCGGCTGGCTGCGCACCGGCGACATCGTCGAGGTGCTCGACAATGGCGAGATCGCCGTGGTCGACCGCAAGAAGGCCATCATCATCACCGCGGGTGGAAAGAACATCGCACCCTCCGAGATCGAGAACGCGCTGAAGGATTCCGAATTCGTCAAGGAGGCCATCGTGGTCGGCGAGGCCAAGAAGTATCTCGGCGCCATCATCCAAATCGACTACGACAATGTCGGCCGTTGGGCGCGCGACCGGGCGCTGGCCTACACCAACTACAAATCGCTGTCGCAGCTCCCCGAAGTGCACGAGCTGGTGGAGCGCATCGTTGGCGAGACCAACAAGCGCTTTGCCCGGGTCGAGAACGTCAGGCGGTTCGCCATCCTGGAGAAGGAGCTCGACCATGACGACGGCGAGCTGACCGCCACGCAAAAGGTGCGCCGCGCCATGATCGAGAAGAAGTTTGCGCGCGAGCTCGCCATCATCTATCCGGCGGAGGGCTGAATGCAGTATCTCCTGCAGCTTTTGATCTCGGGTCTCGCAATCGGCGCGATCTACGGCCTGATCGCGATGGGCTTTGCCGTCATCTACAAATCGACCGGGCTGGTCAATTTCGCGCAAGGCGAGATGACCATGATCACCGCCTATATCGCCTGGACCATCTCGACCAGCGTCAACGGGAATGTCGTCGTGGTCGCGTTCGGCGCCATCCTCGCCGCGATCCTGCTCGGCCTGATCATCGAGCGCGTCGTGATGCGGCCGATGTTGGGCGAGCCGGTGTTCGCGACCGTGATGGTGACCATCGGGCTGGCGGTGATCCTGCGCTCGGCGATCAACTTCATCTGGGACGCCTATCCGCACGGCTTGGACGTCGGAATGGGTCGCGACATCGTTCGCTTCGGCGGCATCGGCGTCCGCACTGGCCAGATAGCTGTCATTGCGACGTTGCTGGCGCTGCTGACGGCGATCTGGGCGTTCTTCCGCTACAGCAAGATGGGGATCGCGATGCGCGCGGTCGCGGCCGACGATCGCACCGCCTTGCTGATGGGCATCAGCGCCAGCCGCGTTCACGCGTTGGCCTGGGCGGCCTCGTCGGTCATCGCCGGCATCGGCGGCGTGTTCTTCGCCCTTTCATACGATCTGTCACCGGCCATGTTCCAGCTCGGGCTCAAGGCGTTTCCAGCCACCATTTTGGGCGGGCTCGACGCCGTTCTCGGCTCCGGCCTCGGTGGCCTGCTCATCGGCATCACCGAAAATCTCGCCGGCGGCTATCTCGGCTCCGGCATGAAGGAAATCGCGGGCTTCGCGATGATCATCGTCGTGCTGATGATCCGCCCGTTCGGCATGTTCGGCGAACGCGACATCGAGAGGGTCTAGGACGATGCGCACCGGCGACTACAAGCAGACCTATGGCGAGCTCGTCGCCCTGATCGATTCTCCGCCGATTTGGCTGTGGTCGGCGGTGTTGTTGATGGCGCTGATCGCCGCGCCTTACGCCTTGAACGCTTATGCGCTGTCGTTCCTGATGATTATCCTGATCACGGTGACCGGCGCGCTCGGCCTCAACATCCTGACCGGCTATACCGGTCTGATCTCGCTCGGCCATGTCGGCTTCCTCGTCACCGGCGCCTATGCCTATGCCATCCTGACGGCGAAATATCATCTGCCACCGCTGATCGGCTTCCTCGGCGCGGGGCTCGTGCCGGCGCTGGCCAGCTTGATCGTCGGTGCGCCGTCGCTGCGCCTGAAGGGCCTTTACCTCGCGATCACGACGCTCGCCTTCTCGTTCATCATCAACACGGTAATCCTGGAGATGCGCTGGCTCACCAATGGCGCCCGCGGCCTCTCCGTACAGCGACCGGAGATTCTTGGCATCAGCTTCGACAGCGACGCAGCCTTCACTTACCTTTGCCTTGGCGTCGCCACGCTGACGCTGTTTGCCACACTCAACATTCGCCGCAGCCGGGTCGGCCGGGCTTTTGTCGCGATCCGCGACAACGACACCGCGGCCCGTGTCATGGGCATCAACCTGCATGCCTACAAGCTGCTTGCCTTCGTCACGTCGGCCTTCATTACCGGCCTCGCCGGTGCTCTCTACGGTATCTATCTCTCCTTCGTCAGCGTCGAAGGCTTTCCGTTCCTGCTGTCGATCGAGGCTCTGGCGATCCTGATCGTCGGCGGGCTCGGGTCGGCGCTCGGCGCCGTGCTCGGCACCGTTCTGATCGTTTTGCTTCCCGAGGCTGCACGCCTCGTCTTCAGCTTCTTCAGCGCGCAGCTCGACGCGGTGTTTACGACCGGCGCACAGGAGCTGAAGAGCATGCTCTACGGCCTCGTCATCATCCTGTTCCTACGCTTCCAACCGCGCGGGCTGGTCGGTGCCTGGCACGACATCAGGCGCGCATGGGTGAACTGGCCGCTGCGTTACTGACAAAAGAAGATCAAAACTGGAGGGAGGACGGACAATGAGAAATCATCTGACTACCGCGTCAATCCTGCTCGCGACGACCTTGCTGGCGGGCGGCGGTGCATTTGCCGCTGAGCCCGGGATCACCGATACCGAGATCCTGATCGGCGATGTCGAACCGCTCACCGGCCCGCCGGCGCTACTCGGCGTCGCCGCCTCGATCGGTCACAAGATCGCGATCGCGGAAGCCAACAATGCCGGTGGTATCAACGGCCGCAAGATCAAGTACGTGTTGGAGGATGACGGCTACGTCACCGCGCGCACCATCCAGGGCGTCAAGAAGGTGATCGAGGTCGACAAGGTCTTTGCCATGCTTGGCATGTCCGGCTCTGGCCAGTCGATCGCCGTGATGCCCGTACTCGAGAAGTCGGGCATCCCGACCGTGATCGACGTCGCGCCGGTCAAGCTGTTGTGGGAGCCGCCGCGCAAGAACGTATTCGTCGTCGGCCAGTCCTACGAGGAAGGCATCATCCATCTCGTCAACTACCTCGCGGAGAAGAACCCCGGCAAGAAATGGGGTCTCATCACGCAGGACGACGACTACGGCATCACGGTGCGCGACGGCTTCGATTCCGTGGTCAAGTCGAAGAAACTGAACGTCGTCTACAGCGGCAATTACAAGAAGGGCCAGCAGGATTTCTCGTCTGACATGCTCCAGCTGAAGGATTCCGGCGCCGAAGTGTTCCTGGCCGGCGGCATCATCGCGGAGAACATCGCGATGATGAAGGAGCTCGAGAAGCTCAACGTCAAGCCAGTGACGGGCATCTTCTGGCCCGGCCGCATCGAGCCGGTGCTCAAGCTGATGGGGCCGGCCGGCGACGGCATCTTCGCGGTGGACTATGTCGAGCCCTTTGCCGGCGAGGCCGGCAAGGCGTTCCTCGAGAAAGCAAAGCCGCTTGTGTCGGAAGCCGAGTTCAAGGGGATCAATCGCTACACGATGAGTGGTTATGCCGCGGCCAAGGTTCTGATCGCGGCGATCGAACGTTGCGGCAAGCAGCCGACCTGGGCCTGTACGATCAGCGAGTTGGAGAAGACCAAGAATGTCGAGACCGGTGTGATGGCTCCGATCAGCTTCGGACCCGGCATCCGCTTCTCGAACCAGAAGCTGCAGATCATGCAGGCCGACACCGCGACGCTCAGCTTTAAGCCGGTGAAGTGATGACCGCCAGCGGATGGCCGAGGCAGCGCCCGGTCATCCGCCTTTAAAGACGGGCCGACGCCTGGCTGCGAAGGCGGCGATACCCTCGCGCGCATCGTCGGAGCGGCTCGCGTCGACGATCGATTGCATTTCGGCTTCGAGTTGAGCGCCGAGGCTCGTTTCAAAGGACTGCCGCAGCATACGCCGCATGGCCCCAAAGGCCCGCGTCGGCCCCGCCGCCAGTTCGCGGGCAACCGCGATTGCTTCCGCTTCCACCGAATCGTCCGACACGAGGCGGGAGACCAGGCCAAATTCCAAGGCTTCCTGCGCCGACAATCGGCGGTTCAGCAGGAACAGTTCCTGCGCCCGCCGCATGCCAACCATCCGCGGCAAGAACCAGGTGTTGCCACCGTCGGAGGTCAAACCCAACGCGCCATATCCGAGAGCAAAGCGCGCGTCGGTGGACGCAATGACGATATCCGCAATGTAGAGGAGGCCCAATCCGCCTCCGGCCGCGGCGCCGCGCACCGCCACAACGACTGGTGCATCGATGCTCGTCAAGCGATCGATGGCGCGATGATAACCATCGATCATGCGACGAAGCTTGCCCGGCAGCTCGGCCGACGGCGTGCTGGCAAAGAGATTGACATCCCCTCCCATGGTAAAGTTTGGTCCGTTTCCCGAAATCAGGACGGCGCGCAAGCCGGCGGTCTCGGCAATTCGCGTTGAAGCCTCTTCAAGATCCGCGGCCATCTCTTCATTGATGGCGTTGCCCTGGTCGGGCCGATTTAGCCGAAGCGTTGCAACACCATCTGCGATGTCGAGGAGGACAGTCTTGAACGGGCTCGCAGCATCATGCCAGCGGGCCGTATCGGTATATTGCTCGAGGCGCGTGATGCGATCACCCTCAAACGTGATGAGGTGCGCAAAAGAGGCGTCGAGAGAGGCTCCTCCATGCCTGCCCTCGCCACGATACCGGCCTGTCACAAGCAGGCACGCCTCTCCGACCTCGAGAAAGCGCTCCGGCTCCGCACGTGCCGCAAAGTGCCGGGCGATCGCTCCCCACCCGTTGCGGCGCATCTCAGAAGAGCCCTCGTGCCGGCCACCAATCCCGAAGGGCATTCCCTCCGCGATCTCGCCAACGAAATCCAGGTGGAGCAAAGTCTCAAGCTGCTCCCTGTTTCCTGCAGCCAGGGCCGCGTAGAGCGCCCGCGCGATGTCGGAACGAGCCTTTTGCATTGACCTTCCTCCCCGCAAGATCGACCGAGCTACATCCGCTTCGCGACTTCTTCCAGCATGACCTCGGTGGCGCCGCCGCCGATGGTCAGCACGCGCGCGTCCCGAACCATGCGCTCGATCGGCGTCCCGAGCATGAAGCCGCTGCCGCCGTGCAACTGCAGGCAACCATGCACGACCTCGTGCAGCACCTCGGGCGACAGCGCCTTGACCATCGACACTTCGCGCAAGCAGGGCTGCCCGGCCGCGGCGAGCTCGGCGGCGTGATAGGCAAGCT
>NZ_JALBGZ010001349.1:0-793 GCF_023006515.1 Bradyrhizobium sp. PRIMUS42 | reverse complement strand
GGATCATCGGCCGGGCCGGGCGGCGGCAACGATGCCTGCGGCATCGCGTCGTCGTCATCTTCCAGCGCGTCGAAATTCGGTGTGCGGTCGCCGGGCCGATATTCAGCCGGGGCGCCATAGCTCGGCGCCTGCTGGACCGGATAGCTCTGAGCCTGCGCGAGCGAGGTTCCCGCCGCAGCGACTGTTGCGGCAGCGCATATCGTCAGAAAATGTTTGATCATCATCGCTCTTGTATAGTCCCCAAGCCCGATCGGACCGTTAACGGCCAGATGGCCGAAGATAGCGGCACATTCAAGACATATCAGGCTTATTTGCGCCGGATTGCCGATTTGTGATCCGCAAGACTACCGTTGCCCCGTTGCATCACGGGGCGGAAATCGCATCAGGCCGTGGATTGCCGGAGTCATGGGCCCGAATTTAAGGGAACGGGGCGGAATCGTTGCGGTATGTTCGAATCAGCCTGATTCGCCACCGCTTTGAGCTCCAACTCCGCGTGGCGAACGCGGCAAGCAGTACCGTCACCGCGTTTCAGATGGCTCATGGGCCCTGGCCACTTCGCCGCCGGGGCGGAAATTCGCAATCGCTCGATGCTTCCCGGCTTTCGCTTCCTGTTTGCCGCGATCCTGCTGTCAACCTCTATCCTGGTGTTCGGCCTGGGCGTCGCCGCGCTGCTGCGGGCGAGCCATGAGCAGTATGCCAACAACCCCTCCTGGCGGAACGGCCCGCAGGAGCAGAGGTTCGCGCAGGCGTCCGAGCCTGCCGAGCCGGTGCTCGCGGTCCTCCGCGTAGAGCC
>NZ_JALBGZ010001348.1:0-795 GCF_023006515.1 Bradyrhizobium sp. PRIMUS42 | reverse complement strand
CTCGAAGCTCGGCTCGTCGAAGATCGGGGGCGGCGGCGGCGCCACCGAGGACGCCGTCTCGTTGCGCATCGAGGCGCTGCGGCTGGTGTCCGCAGCGGTGTCGCTGATGTTGAGGGCTTCCTGGATCGCAGAAAGCGCAACTTCTGTCGGGTCTTTGACCTTTTTCGGAGTGTTCGCCATGTTCAGTCCGAGCCCTCGTTACTTGTACGCGTCCCCCCGCGAGCCCTGCGCACAACGCAAGCCCACAGACCGGATCATGCCGCTTGCGCGGATCTCCGAGCCGTCCCCACCCGGACGGCTTGTCCGCCAATTTCTGCAACATCCTATTGGCAGAGCGTCGCGAATGAAATGCCCGCGATTAAGACATTCTTAATCATCGTTAACAGGATCGGGCCCTAACGCCTTAGCAATAAATGCAATTCTCCACCGGACGTGGCTAATTGCGGCAACTTTTCGTCAATAAACGGGCAGATCTGCGTCAAACAGCCCAAACATTTCGTTAACCATTTCCATGCTTGGGTGAGGTGAAATTCGCCCGCCGGACCGGCGGAACCGTCGCGCGATGCCGGGGCCTGCGCCATGACGCCTGAACTGCAACGGATGGACTGGATGCCCTCGCCCCCGCTTGCACCCATCGACAGCCCGCTCGACCTCGACCATCTCTCCCGGATGACGCTCGGCGACGCTGAGCTGGAACAGGAAGTGCTGGCCATGTTCGCCGAGCAGGCGGTCCGCCTGATGGCGGCGATGGCCACGCTGCCGGCCGAGGCCGCTGCACTTGCCCACAAGCTCAAG
>NZ_JALBGZ010001347.1:0-797 GCF_023006515.1 Bradyrhizobium sp. PRIMUS42 | reverse complement strand
AGGGCATGCGCCAGAAGGTGGCGCTGGCCGGCGCGCTGGTGCACGATCCCCGCCTCATCATCCTCGACGAGCCGCTGACGGGGCTCGATGCCGTCTCCGCCCGCCACGTGAAGGGTCTTCTCAGCGCGCGCGTCCGCGCCGGCTGCACCGTCATCATGACCACCCATATTCTCGAAGTGGCCGAGCGGATGGCGGACCGCATCGGCGTGATCGCCTCGGGCCGCCTGGTCGCCGAAGGCACGCTCACCGAATTGCGCCAGCAGAACGGCCATGCCGACACCAGCTTGGAGGATCTCTTCATCGCGCTGGTGACGCTTGCGGAAGCCGCATGAGCTCGGCAACCGCGCTCTCCTGGTTTGCCCGCCACGAGCTCCGGCTCGCCTGGCGCGAATCGCTCGCCATGATGACCGGCGGACGACGCAAGCGGACGCGCGCCGCTGTCATCGGCCTGATCTGCTTCGCCGCGCTGCTGCACCTGCCGGCCTGGGCGGTGATCGGCCGTTTCGCCGATCTGAAATTGCCGCTCGACAAATCCTCGCTGATCGTGATCTCGGCGACGATTTTTCTGGCCTGGACACTGATGCTGTCGCAGGCGATCGAATCGGTGACGCGGGTGTTTTACGCCCGCGCCGATCTCGACCTGATCATGTCCTCGCCGGCGAGGCTAGCCAATCTGTTCTCGGTCCGCATCGCCGCGATCGCGCTGACCGTCACTGCGATGGCGCTGCTGTTCTCGACGCCCTTCATCGACGTGCTCGTGGTCGGCGGCGGGCCGCGCTGGCTCGCGGCGTTCGGCG
>NZ_JALBGZ010001346.1:0-797 GCF_023006515.1 Bradyrhizobium sp. PRIMUS42 | reverse complement strand
CGCAGTACGGCGCGGCCCTGCTCGGCGTCGTCCTGCTCGTAGCGCTTGCCGAGCACGGTCTGTCCGCCCGGCTCATGCAGCCGCGGATTGAAGGTGAACTCGCCGCCATGCTGGGGATCGGCACCGGGCGGCACCAGCGTCCAGCCGGTCATGACGTTGGCGAATCCGATGACGTCGTCCTGGGAGTAGCCCGTGCGCACACCGAGCGTATGCAGCTCCATGATCTCGCGCGCGATGTTCTCGTGGAGTCCACGGTTGCGGTTGATGCCTGCGGTCGAGTTGGCGCCCATCGATTCCAGATTGTCGAGATAGAACAGCATGGCCGGATGGCTCTCGACGGCCTGCAGCAGGTCGACAAAGCGGCCGAGCGCGTTGGCGCGAACCGCTTCGCGCTCATAGGCGCCGGACATGCTCTGGATCTTGTTGGCCGAGATGCAGAAATGATTGGACCAGAACCAGACCAGCCGCTCGGCAAAGCCGATATCGGCCGCGAGCGCAGCTTCCGTGCGAAGCTTGGCTTCCTGCAAATAGATCGGACGTCCGGGATCGGGAATGGCGTCAGCCGCCTGCTTGGCCGCCATCTCGGCAGCATCCTTCTCCTGGGCATAGCCCTGCGCTTGCCCCTCGGGCTGCGCCTGGGCTTGATCGCTCGATGCCGACGCCATCTGCTGCTTCTTGGCCTGCTGCTGCGCCTGCTTGGCCCGCGCCGTCCGCCGGGCATTGGCGTCGGCCACGGTGCGATAGGCCTTTGCGCTGGTGGGAAGGCTGGCTGCAGCACTCAACGTGAGCGGCCGGTC
>NZ_JALBGZ010001345.1:0-799 GCF_023006515.1 Bradyrhizobium sp. PRIMUS42 | reverse complement strand
AGTGCGGCCGCAGCCGCCAGCAGCATGACCGCCAGCACGCACGAGCCCGCGCGGCGCAAGATGGATGACGCGTCCCTCATTATGGAGGGCAGCGATATCGTTAAAATCGATTAAGGTCTAGGGCGGCGGCGACACAGATCACTCATGCAGCCCCTGTAACGCCCCGGAACGACACGGGGTTGCCCGTGTGTTCACGCTTCGAGCGTGCAGTCCTCAAAGCAATGGTCGGAAAATCGGTGCGTGTCCCGGACGCGCTGCGGCGCGCAGTGCCGCTGCGCTGAGCCGGGACCCAGAAGGCCGGTGAAATCGAAATCGCGGAGACATGGGCCCCGGCTCAGCAGCGCATCACTTAGGTGCTGCGCCGCGTCCGGGGCACGAGACCTCACCCCTCCAGCGCGATCGCGTGAATGTGGCGACCGTAATCCGGCTCCTTGCGATGGACCGAACGGCGATAGCTGAAGAAGCGTTCGTCGGCGTAAGTGTCGAGGCCAAGATCGTCGATCATCAGGATTCCGGCGGCGTCCAGCCGCTTGCGGATGTAGCCGGCGAGATCGAACATCGCATGGCCCTCGCGCACCGACGGAATGAAGAACACAGCGTTGTCCGCATCCGCGTCGATAAAGCGCGCGACGAACTCGTTGCCGACCTCGTAGCTCTCCTGGCGGATCAAGGGGCCGATCGCGGCGATGATGCCGCCGCGCGTGGCGCCGAGTGTCTCCATCGCGGAGATCGTTGCCTCCAGCACGCCAGTCAGCGCGCCTTTCCAGCCGGCATGCGCGCCGCCGATCACGCGCGCGTT
>NZ_JALBGZ010001344.1:0-801 GCF_023006515.1 Bradyrhizobium sp. PRIMUS42 | reverse complement strand
TGAAGACCTCGTCGACCTTCTCGGGCGCAAGCTTTGCGCGCTCCAGCGCCGCGCCGATCACATGCGATCCGAGCTTGTGCGCGGCCAGCGGCGACAGCTCGCCCATGAAGCGGCCAAGCGGTGTGCGGGCGGCGGAGACGATGACGACGGGATCGGCGGCTTCGGCCATGACAAAACTCCCTGCGGTGATGATTGAGATTATGGGCATCATATGATGCGGCGCAAAAAAAGCAACCGCGGCAGGGATGAGAAAATGTCGTGGTTCGGATGAGATTTGGTCGCTCGAGAGGAGGAGGTGCTACCAAGAGCACACTGTCATCACCCGCGAAAGCGGGTGATCCGGTATTCCAGAGGCGAAGGCGGCAAGCCGGGGCATGACACCTTTGATAAGGCACGGAGCCGTTCAAGACAGAGGCAGCAGCCTACCGCTTCCGGTTCACGAACGCCTGCATCAGCCGCGTCGGCTCGTCGGTCAGGAACGACTCGCCGAACACTTTCACGCTCAAATTCACCGACTCCGTCAGCGGCAGTTCCTCCCACTGTCGCAGCAGCGCCTTCTGCGACCGCAGCGCCTCGGGGCCGCATTCGAGCAGCGCCTTCACGACGTGTTCGACCTCGGCATCGAGCCCGCCCTCGGGCGCGACCTTGTCGACCAGTCCCCAGGCGAGCGCCGTCGGAGCATCGATGTTCTCCGCCGTCATCACCAGCCAGCGCGCGCGGGCCCAGCCGATCAGCCGCGGCAAGAGCGCCGCATGGATCACCGAGGGGATGCCGACGCGGACCTCCGGCATGCCGAAATGG
>NZ_JALBGZ010001343.1:0-804 GCF_023006515.1 Bradyrhizobium sp. PRIMUS42 | reverse complement strand
ACCAATGCCCGCGAGCTGCTCGACCGCGAGGAAGAGCGCGCCAAGGAGCGCGTCGCCGAGCTGGAGCGTCGCCTTGCCCAGTTCGAAGGCGACATCTCGCGCGCCCAGCAGCAGACCATGGACGCCGACGTCGCGCTGCAGCGGCTCGACACCGAAGACGCCGAGTTGAAGGAAGAGATCAAGTCGCGCGTCGAGAAGCGCTCCGGCGTCGACGAGCGTGTCGGCGAAGCCGAGGCGGTGCTGACCGAGACCGAGCAGCAATTCGCCGAGCTCACCACCGCGCTCGCCGACCTCACCGCCAAGCGCAACCAGTTAGAGGCCAACGTCCGGACCCACCGCGACAAGCTCGCCCGGCTCGACCAGGAGATCGCGAACGTCGCCGCGGAAGAGCAGAAGCTTGCCGCTGAGACCGGCGGTTTCGGCGATCTCGACGAGCTGACCGCGACGGTCGAGACCGCGGAGCAGACACTTGCCGCTTCGGAAGCCGCGGCGCAGGCGAGCGAAGCCGCCCATGTCGCCGCTCGCCAGACGCTGGAATCCTCGCGCTCGCCGCTGGTCGAGGCCGACAAGCGCGCGCAGCGGCTCGAAACCGAGGCGCGCACGATCTCCAAGATCCTCAACGGCGAGACCAAGAATCTGTGGCCGCCGATCATCGACGGCATCACCGTCGACAAGGGCTTTGAAAAAGCCATCGGCGCCGCGCTCGGCGACGATCTCGACGCGCCGGTCGATCCGTCGGCGCCGATGCGCTGGACCAATGCCGGCGTCACCGATGGCGATCCCGAGCTGCCCGAGGGCGTCGTG
>NZ_JALBGZ010001342.1:0-811 GCF_023006515.1 Bradyrhizobium sp. PRIMUS42 | reverse complement strand
AGCTGATCGAGCGGCGGCCCGATCGCGAGGACGGACGCGCCTGGCGGATCTGGCTGACGCCGAAGGGACGGACCGCGTTGGCGCAGGCGAAGGCCAGCGCTGCCGAGGTCAATGCGGCGCTGACGGACGGATTTACAGCTGCGGAGATCGACATCGTCGCGCGCTGGCTGGCGAGCATTCAAGACAAGTTTCCGAGAAGTTCAGACGACTAAAAGGAGAGACCGATGACCGAGCATGTCCGGATCGAGAACAACGGCGGAATTCTCACCCTCACACTGGCGCGTCCCGACAAGAAGAACGCGCTGACCGATGCGATGTACGGCAAGCTCGCCGACGCAATCGAATCCGCCGAGTTCGATCCGTCGGCCCGCGTGATCCTGATCCGCGGCGAGGGCGACATGTTCACCGCCGGCAACGACGTCGGCGAATTTGCCGCGGTCGCAACCGGCAAGTCCGAAGGCAGCCGCAACGTATGGCGCTTCATCCAGTCGCTGGCACGCTGCACAAAACCGCTGGTCGCCGCGGTGCAAGGCCGCGCCGTCGGTGTCGGCACCACGATGCTGCTGCATTGCGATCTCGTCGTGCTCGCCGACAACGCGCAATTGTCGACGCCTTTCGTCAGCCTCGCGCTGGTGCCGGAAGCCGCCTCCAGCCTGTTGATGCCGGCGCGCATCGGCCATGCCCGCGCTTATGAGATGTTCGCGCTCGGCGAGACCGTTCCCGCCAAGTCGGCGCTGGAATGGGGCCTCGCCAATCGTGTGGTGCCGCTCGACAAGCTCGATGCCGAGGCGCTCGCGCTGGCGCAACGTCT
>NZ_JALBGZ010001341.1:0-814 GCF_023006515.1 Bradyrhizobium sp. PRIMUS42 | reverse complement strand
GGGATTGCGATGCGCGCGGACGCCGATGCCGCGGTGCTGCATGCGATCGAGACCACGATCTTGCAAGGCGCGCCCGTGCTGCTCCAGATCATGGATTGCTCGAAGCTCGGCTGGCGTGCACCGAGCGCGGCCTGCCTCGACGAGATCGCGCGGCGCTGGCCGCGCAAGGTCCAGATCGTCGTCGACGCCTGTCAGGCCCGGCTCGGCCGCCGCCGGCTGCGCTCCTATCTCGATCGCGGCTATATGGTGTTGATGTCAGGCTCGAAATTCTTCGGTGGGCCTGCCTTCAGCGGAGCGCTGCTGGTGCCGAAGGGTCTTTCGCGATCGATCGACCGGGTCGAGGGAATAGCGCCCGGTATCTTCGATTATGCCGGCCGCTGCGATTGGCCGATGGGCTGGACGGCGCTGCGTTCGCGCTTCGATCGCCGGCCGAACTTCGGTCAATGGCTGCGCTGGGAGGCGGCGCTCGCGGAGATCGGCAGCTACTACGCCGTATCGGGTGCTTTCCGCGCCAAGGTGCTGGCCGAGCTCGCCGCCGGCATCGACAGCATGATCGCGTTGTCGCCCTCGCTTCGCTCCGTTCCCGCCACGACCAGGACGGCGAGCGTGGATGACGAGGAATTTGCACAAACCACGATCTTTCCGTTCATGCTGCTGCGCGGCGGCAAACCGGTGTCGATCGCCGAGACCAGCGCCATTCATCGGGCGATGGCGCGCGACATGAACGAGGAGATCAGTGGCAGCGCGGCGGACCGGCAGGTCGCCGCGCTGCGCTGCCTGATCGGCCAGCCGGTCCGTTTGGAGCGGCAGGACG
>NZ_JALBGZ010001340.1:0-817 GCF_023006515.1 Bradyrhizobium sp. PRIMUS42 | reverse complement strand
TTCGGCGAGACGGAGCTGAGTTACGCCGCGCTCAACGCGCGTGCCAACCGGCTGGCGCGGCGATTGCGGGACCGCAGCGTCGGGACCGATATCGTGGTCGGGCTGGCGCTCGACCGGGGCGTCGAGATGCTGGTCGCGCTGCTGGCCGTGCTGAAGGCCGGCGGGGCGTATCTGCCGCTCGATCCGGATTACCCGCCGGAGCGGCTGGCGCACATGCTGCGCGACAGCGGCGCGGGGCTGGTGCTGACGCAAGAGAGATTACGCGATCAGTTCGCCACCGTGCTGGCGGAGACCGGCGCCGACGCCTGGCTGCTCGACGCGCAGGACGGCGAGGGCGGGGACGCCGGCAATCTCGACGTCGCCGTTCATGGCGAGAGCCTCGCCTACGTGATCTACACCTCGGGCTCGACCGGCCTGCCCAAGGGCGTGATGGTCCGCCATGACGCCGTGACGAACTTTCTGGCGACCATGGCGGATCGGCCCGGCATGACGGCCGACGACCGTGTGCTCGGTTTGACCTCGCTGTCCTTTGACATCGCGGTCCTGGAGCTGTGGCTGCCGCTGACGATCGGCGCTTGCGTGGTGCTGGCGGATCGTGGGGCCGCGCATGATCCTGTCAGGCTCAAGGCGATCGTGGAGAGGCACGGCGTCTCCCTGATCCAGGCGACGCCATCGACCTGGCGGATGCTGCTCGATCATGAAGGTCGCTCATTGCCGGCAAGCTGCCGGGTGCTGTGCGGCGGCGAGGCGCTGCCGCCGGATCTGGCGCGCTCAACGCCGGTGCGGCATTGGAAGAGCAGCAACTTGCCGATCGCTT
>NZ_JALBGZ010000133.1:0-11412 GCF_023006515.1 Bradyrhizobium sp. PRIMUS42 | reverse complement strand
GGGCCAATGCGGCGTCCGCCTCGCGCGCGGCGCCGAGCGCGCGATCGAAATCCCGGACGCAGATCGCGTTGATCTTGCCGTCGTGACGCTCGATACGGGCGATCGCGTCATGCGTGAGCTCGACCGCCGAGACCTTCTTCGCGCTCAATGCGGCCGACAGCTCGACCGCGCTCTTGAAACTCCATTCCGATTTGACCACGGCGCGCCTCCCGCTCCGGTTGTCAGACGATGATGCGCAGTTTGGCCGAGCCCCGCAACAATTGTTTGATCGCGATTGCTGTGCCACCGAGAGCGAAGCTGCTACGCCGCCCCGATCAACACGCCCACCGCCAGCACGATGGCGCCGCCGAGCACGATCTGGAACACCGCCTGGAGGAACGGCGTGTCCATGTAGCGCGAGCGGATGAAGGCGATCGCCCACAATTCGAAGAACACCACGACGCAGGCGATGGCCGTTGCGATCCAGAACGCATTGGCCCAGCTATCCGGCACAAGATAGGGCGCGGTGTGGCCGAGCCCGCCGAGCGTCGTCATCGCGCCGCAGGTGACGCCGCGCAGCCAGGGCGAGCCGCGACCCGTCAGCGAACCGTCATCGGACAGTGCTTCGGCAAAGCCCATGCTGATGCCGGCGCCGATCGAGGCGGCAAGGCCGACGAGGAACGTCTGCCAGTTCTGGTGGGTGGCGAAGGCCGCCGCAAACAACGGCGCCAGCGTCGAGACCGAGCCATCCATCAAGCCTGCGAGGCCCGGCTGCACATACTGCAACACGAACATGCGGCGGTTGGTGCGATCCTCCTCGGCGCGGACGTCGGAATTCAGGATCTCGCCCGTCAGCTTTGCGGCGGTCTCTTCGTGACCTTTCTCGGCTTCGGCGAGATCGCCGAGCAGGCGGCGCACGCCGACGTCCTCGGCCTGTTCGGCGGCCTTCACGTAGAAGCGCTCCGCCTGCATCTCCATGGTCTCGACTTCCCTGCGGATGGCATCGAGCGACAGGTTCTTGGTGAGCCAGACCGGGCGGCGGCGCAGGAAGCCCTTGACGTCCTCGCGGCGGATTGGCGGCAGATGCGGGCCGAAGCGCTGCTCATACAATTCCAGCAACATGTGCCGGTGGCCGCGCTCCTCCTCGGCCATCTGCTCGAACAGCTTGGCCGAGTCCGGATAGCGCTCCTTCAGGTCTTCGGCGAAGGTCATGTAGATGCGGCTGTCCTCCTCTTCGGAGGAGATCGCGACCGCAAGCACCTCACGCTCGGTCAGATCGGCAAAATTCTTCACGGCGGCCCTGCATCGAGTTTAGAATTATTCTAAATTATATAGGACGACGCAGTTCCCGGGTCAAATCAGGCCGTGCGAATCGTGGCGAGGAATTCCAGCAGCAGCCTACTCACTTCCGCAGGTTGCTCCTGCTGCACCCAATGGCCGGCGCCGTCGATGAGATGGCAACCCAGCATCTGCGTGCATGCGCGCGCCTGCATCGTCTCGAACACGCCCGGACGCTGATAAGTGCCCCAATCCTGCATGCCCGAGATGAAGCATGAGGGCACGTCGATGCTGCGGCCGGCGAACAATTGCAGTTCAGCGTTGAATGCGCCCGACGTGCCGCAGCGATACCATTGCAGACCGCCCTGGAATCCGGTGCGGCCATATTCGGCGCTGTAGTAGGCGAGCTCGCGGTCCGGCAGCCATTGGTTGGCCGCGACCGCGGCCGGCGACGGCATTTCCTTGGCAACCGTCTGCGCCATCGTTTCATTCATGTCCATCACATAGTAGGTCGGCAATTTTGCCAGCTCGTTCGCCGACCACGATGTCAGCGGAGCGGGCTTGTTGTCGGTCCAGTCCGCGCTTTTGTGATGATAATAGGCGCGCAGGAAATCATGCAGGCCCTGTGGCGCGCGGTGCATGTCGGCGTTCGCCGCGCGCGTCGAGTAGTACCATTGGTAATGTTTTCGCGGCCGCGGCAGCGCCGCGAGCTCGCGATGGACGGGGTCTTCGGCGGGAGGCTTTACCGGCGTGTCGACCGTGCCAAACGGCAGCGGTGGCGGTCCGCCGAACGGTGCGCTCATCATCGTCACTGATCGAAACACGTCGGGCCGTATCAAGGCGCACCAGGACGCAACCGGGCTGCCGAAATCATGCCCGACCACGTCGACCTGCCTGTAACCGAACGCTGACACCAGGGCGAGCGCATCGCGCGCGAGGTTGAGGAGCGAGAACGGCGCGAGATCGCCGTCGTATTCCGCGGTCCATCCTGTGGTGCGGCCATAGCCGCGCTGGTCCGGTGCGATCACGTGATAACCGGCCGCAGCGAGCGGCGACATGATTTTGCGCCAGGAGAAGGCCAGCTCCGGAAAGCCATGTAGCAGCAGGATGCAGGGCCGGCCCGGGGTCTCGAAGCCGGCCTCCAGCACATGCATGCGCAAGCCGTTGATGCCGTCGACATAGCGCGCGCGGATGCCGGCGGGGAGGGGAATGTCGGGGAGATCAGGCATGGTATTCTCCACACGGGCAGTATCGTAGAGTGGGCAAAGGCGCAAAGCGCCGTGCCCACCAATCTCGCACAACAGCCCGGGATGGTGGGCACGCTTCCGCCCTCGCTCTTCGAGCTACGGCGGACAAGTCGCTTTGCCTACCCTGCGGGTACGGTGTCTTGGTCACACCGCCGCGCACACGAACGCGTTGCCCTTGCGCTTGATCTTTCCGACCGACGGCGAGGGGAAATGCGCTGTGCAGCACAGCGTGTCGGTGTCGCAGTAGCGCTCGAGAAAACCGCGGCGCGTTTTGGCGGCCGCAGCCGGATCGACGTCGAACTTGATCGACAGCTCCGGATAGAGCGTCTGCAACGGCGAATGCATGAGGTCGCCCGAGAACACCGCATCGTCCTTGCCGCGGCCCATCGTGATGGCGATATGGCCCGGCGTGTGGCCGGGCGTCGGCAGGATGCGGACGTGGTCGCCGATCTGATGATCATTGCCGACGAGCTCGTGCCGTTTTGCCTCGACCACCGGGAGCACGCTGTCCGCAAAGGGCGGAATCTCCGCCTTTGCATTCTGCTCCGACCAATGGTCGAACTCCTGTCGGGCGAAGACGTAGCGCGCCTTGGGGAAGGTCGGGACCCAGCGGCCGTTCTCCAGCCGCGTGTTCCAGCCGACGTGATCGACATGCAGATGCGTGCACATCACGAAGTCGATGTCGTCGACCGAGAAACCGGCGGCACCGAGAGCACGCAGATAGGTGTCGTCCGTCTTCATGTTCCATTTCGGCCGCTGCGGCCGCGGCTTGTCGTTCCCGATGCAGCTGTCGATCAGGATGGTGTGGTGCGGCGTCTTCACCACATAGGACTGGAAGCACAGCAGCAGCACATCCTGCTCGTCCAGCGCCTTCGCTTCGCGCATCCATGCGCGGTTCTCGGCCAGCACGTCGCTCGTCAGTGCCGGCAGCATCTCCAGCGCCGGGACGAACGAGGTTTCCTGCTCGATGACGCGATGGATGGTGAGATCGCCGACTGCGTATTTCAGGCTCATGAGAACTCCCGCTTATGCGGCCGGCGGCACCGAGATCTTGACCGAGGGCCGCTCCAGCATCCTCTGGTGGAATGCGTCGAGCTTTGGATAGGCCTTGCGCCAACCGCAATCGGCGAAGCGGAAATCGGCATAGCCGAGCACGCAGACGAGGCCGATCTGCGAGATGTCGAAGGGTCCGTTCAGCACCTCCGACATGTTCTCGAACCGCGCCATGCCGGTCCAGGCCCGGTTCCAATGGTCGTCCGACCACGCCTGCCATTGCAGGCCCTGCGGCCGCACCATCTTCTCGTAGCGGCAGAGCAGCATGGAATCGAGCATGCCGTTGATCAGGGAGTGATTGGTCTTGGCCTTCCAGCGCCGCGGGCCGTAATCCGGGATTAGGCTGCCGCCGGCGATCTCGTTGAGATATTCGACGATGACATAGGAGTCCAAAATGACGTCGCCGTCGTTGGTGATCAACACCGGCAGCTTCTTCAGCGGCGAGATCTTCGAATAGTCCTCATTGGCCGTCCCCGGCGCGACGGTCGCCGGCGTCAGCTCGATCTTGTCGATCAGCCCGAGTTCGATCGCGGCGATGCGCACTTTGCGGGCGAACGGCGAGGCGGGGGAGAAGGTGAGTTTCATGGATGTGTCCCAAATGAAGCAATTTGGTTCGTCATTGCGAGGAGCCCACGACAAAATTGCGAAGCAATTTTGCGTTGGCGACGAAAGCAATCCAGAGTGTCACCGCGGAGGGATTCTGGATTGCTTCGCTTCGCTCGCAATGACGGGAGAGGCCGGAGACCTTACGCCGCCACGATCTCCTGGCGCTGCTCGCCGAGGCCCTCGATGCCGAGGCTGACGACGTCGCCGACATTGAGGAAGGTCGGCGGCTTCATGCCGAGACCGACACCGGGCGGGGTGCCTGTCGTGATGACGTCGCCGGGCAGCAGCGTCATGAACTGCGAGACATAGGAAATGCACTTGGCCATCGAGAAGATCATGGTCTTGGTCGAACCGGTCTGGCGGCGCTGGCCGTTGACGTCCAGCCACATCGCCAGGTTCTGCACGTCCTTGATCTCGTCCTTGGTTGCAAGCCACGGTCCGAGCGGGCCGAACGTGTCATGCGACTTGCCCTTGGTCCACTGTCCCAGGCGCTCGATCTGGAAGGCGCGCTCGGAGACGTCGTTGCAGACGCAGTAGCCGGCGACGTGGTTCAGCGCGTCGGCTTCCGAGACATATTTCGCACGGCTGCCGATGATCGCGGCGATCTCGACCTCCCAGTCGAGCTTGGTCGAGCCGCGCGGCTTTTCGACCGCGTCGTTTGGCCCTGATAGCGACGTGTTGGCCTTCATGAAGATGATCGGCTCGCTCGGGATGTCGGCGCCGGTCTCCTTGGCGTGGTCAGAGTAGTTGAGGCCGATCGCGACGAATTTCGAGATGCCGGTGACGGGGGCGCCGAAGCGCGGCTTGCCGGAGACCGCGGGCAGCGAGGCGGGATCGAGCGCCGCCAGCTTCTTCAGGCTCTCAGGCGAATAGGCCTCGCCGGTGAGGTCCTTCAGATGTGCCGACAGGTCGCGCAACTGGCCGGATTTGTCGATCAGGCCGGGCTTTTCCGCACCCTTCTCGCCATAGCGAACAAGCTTCATTTTCGTTTCTCCCTGGAAATGGACCGATCGGTTGAATAGCTTCATGGAACAGGGCGGCAGGAAATTCAACCGCTCAAAGAGGGGCGCAATGCAGGCCTCCGAATTCGATGGGAACGGCGGTCTCGTGCCCCGGACGCTGCGCAGCGCGAAGCGGTGCGCCGCTGAGCCGGGGCCCGGGATCATCCCAGCGCCACAAACCTGAACGCGTCTCCGTCCCGCCTGATATGCCCGGCCGAGAAATGGCCGCCGATCACCAGCGTCGGCGTGTCGGCAAAGCGGCCGAACAGCGCTGCCCGCGTCGCGGCAGACTGCGTCTGGTCGGAATCCGCCGTCGAGGACCAGTCGAGATGCGCCATCTGGCAGGGGTGATGGGCGACGTCTCCGGTGAGCAGGCCCTGTTCGCCGTCCGATCGGATGAGGATGCTCATATGGCCGGGACTGTGGCCCGGGGTCGGGATCATGCTGATCTCCTCGCAGAGCCGGTAGTCGCTCGGGATTAGATCAGCCCTGCCGGCATCGACGATCGGTTTGACGGAATCGTCAAACACGGCCCGCTTGTCCGGCTCGGTCGAATGCTCCAGCCAGTGCTCGTACTCGGTCTTGCCGAAGACGTAGCGGGCCCTGGGAAATGTCGGCACCCATTGGCCCTCGACCAGCTTCGTATTCCAGCCGACATGATCGACATGAAGATGCGTGCACAGCACCGTGTCGATGCTGTCGGGCGCAAAGCCTGCCGCCATCATCGCCGCAAGGAACGGCGTGGTGCGGTTGTTCCAGGTCGGAACGTTGCGGCCCTGCTTGTCGTTGCCAAGGCCGGTGTCGACCACGATGCGTTGCGAGGGCGTCTCCACCACCAGTGAATGGATCGACATTTTCAGCCGGCCCACTTCGGTGGCGAAATGCGGGATCAGCCAAGGCAGCTTGCGAATTTCATCATTGTTCGCGAGCGGCAGGATGAAACGGGTCGAGCCGACCGTCTCCAACTCCACAATCTTGGTGATTTTGACCTGGCCGACCTTCCACTGCATCCGGCACCTTCCCATGTTCTTCTTTTTCGTGCCGAAACATGCGGTTTTCCGCCCTCAAGCGCAATGGATCATCTGACGCGATGCGGCGTTATCGCGGGAACCCTGGAGAGAGCCATGCCAGAGCTTACGATTTCCGCTGAGAAGGTCGCCTTCATCATCGAGAAGGCGCGCGAATTCGACGTCAAGGAGGGGGATTCCGATCCGGATTCCGGCTCGAACCCGTCCGATGACGATGCGGTTGACGTCCTCGCCGATGACGGCTCCGATCCTGTCGTCAACGAGCTCGGAAGCTTTATGATCGCCTTGAACGAGGACGAGCAGGTCGATCTCGTCGCGCTGACCTGGCTCGGTCGCGGCGACGGCACGATCGATGATTGGGACGATTTGCGCGCACGCGCGGCCGAGGCGCGCACCGAGTATCGCAGCCCGCGCCGCGAAACGGTGCACTATCTGCTCGGCGAGCCGATGCTGGGCGATCTGCTCGCCGACGGTCTTGAAGAATTCGGTATCGACTGGACCGGCGAGCGCACGACCGCCGATTCCTCCGGCCCGAGTCAGCAAGACGAAGACGAGCCGACCAAGCAGCGGTGATCTGCAAAGTGCTCTCTCCCCGCATCAAGGGGAGAGAGTGAAGGGGGCGTTACAGCGTCCCCGGGAACGCACCACCATCCAGCAGAATGTTCTGCCCGGTGATGAAGCCGGCCTTGGCGCCGCACAGGAAGGCGCAGGCATAGCCGAACTCGTCGGGCTGGCCGAAGCGCCCCGCGGGATTGAGCTTGGCGCGCTCGGTCAGGATCTGCTCCGCCGAGACGCCGCGCTTGTCGGCCTCGGCCTTGGCGGTGCCGGTCAGACGATCGGTCTCGAACGGGCCCGGCAGCAGGCCGTTGATGGTGACGTTGTTGATCACCGTCTTGCGCGACAGGCCGGCGATGAAACCGGTCAGGCCGGCGCGCGCGCCGTTGGAGAGGCCGAGGATGTCGATCGGCGCCTTCACCGCGGCCGAGGTGATGTTGACGATGCGGCCGAACTTGCGCGCCATCATGCCGTCCACGGTCGCCTTGATCAGCTCGATCGGCGTCAGCATGTTGGCGTCGATCGCCTTGATCCAGTCGTCGCGGGTCCAGTTGCGGAAATCGCCGGGCGGCGGGCCGCCGGCATTGTTGATCAGGATGTCGGGCTCGGGACATGCCTTCAGCACGGCTTCGCGGCCGGCCGGCGTCGTGATGTCGCCGACGATCTCGGTGACCGTCACCGCGGGATAGGCCTTGCGGATGTCGTCGGCCGTCTTCTTCAGGGCCTCAGCGCCGCGCGCAGTCAGCGTAACGTGAACGCCGGCGTCGGCGAGCGAGATGGCGCAGGCACGGCCGAGGCCCTTGCTGGATGCGCAGACGATGGCGCGGCGACCTTTGATCCCAAGATCCACTGTTTCACTCCCGTAATGTCAGGCAGGTTTTGAATAGCGGCACTCTAGCCAATCGCGGCGCCGCTGATAAGGGACAGGCTCGCATCAAAATGCATGCGCTGGGCGCTAGCGATGCAAATGCGCAGGCATGATCCGGACCCGGAGGGGGCGTTAGCGAAAAGTGTGCGGCGGTTTTCCCTCGCGACAAACGCGGAACGCGTTTGCGCGGAGATCATGCCCAAACAAAAGGCGCGACCTTATCGCGCTTCAGATGCGCTGTTCGTGCTTGAGGCGGTCGATCGCCGAGGCTGCTTCCGGCGGCAGCGACTTGAAGCCCATCTGCCCTGCCGTCGAGAACAGGGACCGCAGATGCGAGCCGGCGAGAAACGGCGGCTGGCGATTGGCTGGCACGATCTGGTCGAACACCAGGACCAGCGTGGTGGCGACGAGCCCGACCCTGATGGCGCCGAGCTCGGCGCCGCCGAGCCGGTCGCCGATGCCGGCCTCGCCGATGGTGTCGTTCAGCGCGACGCGGCCGATATGCCCGAACAGCATGCCGACCACGACGAAGATGCCGAAGAACCAGATCCAGTTCTGCAACTGGGGTGAATTCGGGTTGCCTGCAATTTGCGGCGCAATCAGCGGCATCAGCGCAACCGCGATCGGTGCGGCGAGAAGATAGGCGAGGATGGTCATGGCGCTGCGCAGCAGACCGGTCCTGAAACCGAAGCCGACCGCGACGGCGAGCGCGGCATAGACGGCGAGATCGAAACTGTTCATCAGCAAACCCTGCCTCGATGGAACGAATGAACGCCGAACCGATCATTCGGTTTCAGATCGATAAAATCGTCTGTATTCGTGCTCCAAAGGCTCAGGGTTGCATCCAGGAAATCGTGACGGAAATCGTCAAGGAAACGGTGATGTCAGACCTATTCGACGTCAGTAAAGAAACCATCCTCGTCCTGGCGCGATTTGCTGCGGGCCTCGAAGGCGTCGCGGCGCGGCTGCGCGGCCCTATCGCATCCCCGCCCTGATCATATCCGCCGCCTTCTCCCCGATCATGATGGTCGGCGCATTGGTGTTGCCGCCGATCAGCGTCGGCATGATCGAGGCATCGACGACGCGCAAGCCCTCGACCCCGTGCACCTTCAGCGCGGGATCGACCACGGCCATCGCATCCGTGCCCATCTTGCAGGTGCCGACCGGGTGATAGACGGTGTCGACGCGATTGCGCAGGATGGCGCGGATGTCGTCGTCCGTTTTCACGTTGGCCGTGAACATGTCCTTCTTTTGCAACGCGCGTAGCGCAGGCGTCTCCATCAGCCGCCGCGTGGTCTTGAAGCCCGCGACCAGGGTCTCGAGATCCTCCTCCTCGCCCAGAAAGTTCGGATCGATCATCGGCGCTGCGAGCGGATCGGCGCTTTTCAGCCAGACGCTGCCGCGGCTCTTCGGTCTGAGCAGGCAGACATGGCATGAGAACCCTGCCTCCCGATGCTTTTTGCGGCCATGGTCGTCGAGCATCGCGATGACGAAGTGCAACTGGATGTCAGGCACATCGAGGTGGGCCTGCGTCTTCAGGAAACCGCCGCATTCGGCGAAATTGGTGGTCATCAGGCCGCGTCGCTCGCGGCGGTACCGCTGGATGGCGCGGAGTAGGGACGGCAGCCGACTGATCGACGAGTGCACGAGGTGCGGATAGTCGGAGGCGTAGACGAAAACGAAATCCGGATGATCCTGCAGGTTGCGCCCGACCCCCGGCAGGTGATGCATGACCCCAATGCCATGCGAACGAAGCGCATCGCCACCGCCGACACCCGACAGCATCAGCAATTGCGGTGACTGAAAGGCGCCGGCGGCGAGGATCACCTCGCGCCGAGCGCGCAGCCGCTTTGTCTGCTTCCCCTGCACATATTCGATGCCGACCGCCCGGCCGGCTTCGAACAGGATCTTGGTGGCCTGTGCTCCCGTCTCGACGCGCAGATTGCGGCGCTTGTTCAAGTGGGGCTGCACATAGGCGCGCGCAGCGCTCCAGCGCTCGCCATTGTGCTGCGTCACCTGGTAGCTGCCGAGCCCTTCGTGGTCCTCCTCATTGAAGTCCTTGCGGATGCGGAACTGCGCCTCGCGCGCGGCCTGATGGAAGACGTCATGGATCGGGTTGTCCGAGCGCAGCTTGTTGACGTGCAGGGGGCCGCCCTTGCCATGATGCGCGCCGTCGAAATCGGTGTTGTTCTCGGAAGCCTTGAAATAGGGCAGCACGTCCGCATACGACCAGCCGGTGTTGCCCAGCGCAGCCCAGTGATCGTAGTCCCATTTGTTGCCGCGGATGTAGATCATGGCGTTGATCGCCGAGGAACCGCCGAGACCCTTGCCGCGTGGCTGATAGCCGATGCGGCCGTTCAATCCCTTTTGCGGCACGGTATCGAAGGCCCAGTTGGCCGGGCTGTATGGCAAAGCGAGCCCGAACGGCGTGGTGATCCGCCAATTGTCGTTCCGTCCGCCCGCATCGAGCAGCGCGACGGATGTCCCCGCATCCTCCGTCAGCCGCCCCGCGACGGTGCAGCCGCCGGAGCCCGCGCCCACGACGACGAAATCGAATGTGTCAGTCAATGTTGTTTCCCCCTTACGTCATTCCGGGGCGCGCGTAGCGCGAACTATGGTGCGCACTTGCGCACCAGAGAATCTCGAGGTTCCGGGTTCGCTTCGCGCCCCGGAACGACCACCCCCTACGACATGAACCGCATCAACTTCTCCAGCCGCGCGATCTTGCCGCCATAGGGCGGATAGAGATCGGCGAGGCGGTTGAACTTGGAGCGATAGAACACCGGCTTCAGCTTGCTGAAGGTGCGAAAGCCCCATTCGCCGTGATAGGCGCCGGTGCCGGATGCGCCGACGCCGCCCATCGGCTGGTTGATTTGCGTGAAGTGAAACAGGCAGTCGTTGATCGTGACGCCGCCGGAGATGGTGCGCGCCAGCACTTGGTCGCGCGCGGCGGCGTCCTTGCCGAACCAGTACAGCGCCAGCGGCCGGTCGCGGTGGTTGATGAAGGCGATGGCCTCGGCCGGATCGCGAGTGCCGAGCAGCGGCAGCACCGGGCCAAAGATTTCCTCCTGCATCGCCGCCATCGCATCGGTCGCACCGACGATCAGTGTCGGCGGGAATTTGCGGTGCGCCTTCCAGTTGGGATCATCGGGCTTCGCCGGTTGCAGGATCTTTGCGCCGCGCTGCACCGCATCCGCGACGAGGCCTTCGAGCCGCGCATAGTGCCGGTCCGAGACGATCGAGGTGTAGTCCTTGTTGGCGGGATCGGTGCCGAACATGCGCCGCATCTGGGCACGCACTTTTTCGGCGAAGGACTGCAATGAGCGCTCCGGCACCAGCACGTAATCAGGCGCAATGCAGGTTTGCCCCGCATTGAGCAGCTTGCCGTAGGCGATGCGCTCGGCCGCTTCCTCGAGATCGGCGGAGGCGTCGATGATAACAGGCGACTTGCCGCCGAGCTCGAGCGTGACAGGCGTCAGGTTGCGCCCCGCGGTCTCCGCGACCAGCCGCCCGACCCGGGTCGAGCCGGTGAACACGAGGTGATCGAACGGCAGGCGCGCAAAAGCCTCTGTGATCTCCTGTTCGACATTGGTGATCAGCACTTCCGTGGCATCGAACCTCTGCCCGACCGTCTCCCTCAGCAGACCTGCGAAATGCGGCGTGAGCTCGCTCGGCTTGATGAGGACGCGATTGCCGGCGGCGAGCGCGCCGATCGCGGGTGCGAGGGTGAGCTGGAGCGGATAATTCCAGGGCGCGATGATGCCGACGACGCCGAGCGGCTGCGGCATCAGCCGGTT
>NZ_JALBGZ010001339.1:0-818 GCF_023006515.1 Bradyrhizobium sp. PRIMUS42 | reverse complement strand
CCTATCGCGCCCGCATCCGCCACCTCTTCTTCGGCCATGTGCACCGTCCCATCTTCGGCAGCTACGGCAAGATTCCTTTCTCCACCCTGCGCGGCACCAACCATCAGCTCTGGTTCGAGCTCGACGCCGGCGCGCGGCCTGCCCGATCGTGCGCATCTCCTCCGAGAGCGCGGGCTGATTGTCCGGTGCAAAAGGATCGACGTCGGAGACATCCCAAAGCAGCGTCGCCGCGTGCTCCAGCGTGCCGGTCTCGGAAAGATCGACGCAGTTGACGCCGCGATAGATCGCGCCCTCCTCGGTGATGGTCGAGATCTCCGTGTCCATGACCGGCAGATCGGCGTCGAAGCTGCGTAAGCCCCGCGGCTCCGGGGACGGCACGCGGCGCTCCTTGAGCGCGCGGACGTCCTCGGCACGATAGCGGTTCTTCCGCGAATCCGGCGTCGGCTCGGAGCGGATCAGGCCGCGGCTGACATAGGCGTAGAGCGTGGCCGGCGAGATCGCGAGCTCGGCTGCTGCCTCCCGGGCGGAGAGATAGAGACCCTCAGGATTTTTCATATTGATTTATGTAATCAAGATTGATCAATGTGTCGAGAGGCCTGACCTTGTCTCCTCCGTGAACAGGAGATTGGGCCATGAACATCCACCTCACCAAAAGCCAGATCGGGCTGGACGGCGTTCCCGCGGCCGAGACCGTGCTGAGCCATGTCGACGGCGAGCGCGGCGAGCTGATCATTGCCGGGGAGCATGTGGGCCGGCTGGCGAGCCAGTCGAGCTTCGAGGGCGTCACCGCCCGGCTCTGGAACGGCGCCGGCAAGACC
>NZ_JALBGZ010001338.1:0-824 GCF_023006515.1 Bradyrhizobium sp. PRIMUS42 | reverse complement strand
CGCTGCCGCCCGATCCCGAGCTGATCGCCGCGGTGCTGGCTGCCGTCGCCAACGATTCCCGCGAGCTGGTCTATCGCGACGAGGCGATGGCGAAGGTGATCAAGCTGGCGCAGCAGATCGCAGGCTCCGACGCCTCGGTGATGGTCACCGGCGAGTCCGGCACCGGCAAGGAGGTGCTGGCCCGCTACGTCCACACCCGCTCGGCGCGCGCCAAGCGTCCCTTCATCTCGATCAACTGCGCCGCGATCCCTGAGCATCTCCTGGAATCCGAGCTGTTCGGCCACGAGAAGGGCGCCTTCACCGGCGCGGTCGCGCGCCGCATCGGCAAGTTCGAGGAGGCGACCGGCGGCACGCTGCTGCTGGACGAAATCTCGGAGATGGACGTCCGCCTGCAATCGAAACTGCTGCGCGCGATCCAGGAGCGCGTGATCGACCGCGTCGGCGGCACCAAGCCCGTGCCGGTCGACATCCGCATCATCGCGACCTCGAACCGCAACCTCGTCGACGCCGTGCGCGAAGGCACGTTCCGCGAGGACCTGCTGTTCCGCCTCAACGTCGTGAACCTGAAGATCCCGCCGCTGCGCGAGCGCCCCGCCGACATTCTGGAGCTCGCCCAGCATTTCGTGAAGAAATATGCCGAGGCCAACGGCGTGCCGCTGCGCCCGGTTTCGGCGGAAGCGCGCCGTGTGCTCTCGGCCAACCGCTGGCAGGGCAACGTTCGCGAGCTCGAAAACACCATGCACCGGGCAGTGCTGATGGCGCAGGGTGACGAGATCGGCCCCGACGCGATCATCACGCCGGACGGCGACCGCCTCGACCTCGCC
>NZ_JALBGZ010001337.1:0-824 GCF_023006515.1 Bradyrhizobium sp. PRIMUS42 | reverse complement strand
CACGCTTCGGCGGCGAAGCACGCGGCGCAGCGGCACGCTCAGGATCAGCATGGCGCCGATCACGAGCGCCGCACCGGCATTTGTGAGACGCGTATAGCCGTAAGCGCCGAGCGCCGTCGTTAGGCCAGCGCAGGCCAGCACGATCAGCGCGCGGCGACGATCGGCATAACGGATATAGGCAAGCGCGCGGCTGGAATTGGTGAAGATGGCGGAGATCGCGATGATCGGCACCACGGGCTCGGCGCCGACGAGGGGCACAAGCACCAGCGGCATCAAGGCGCCGGTGCCATAACCGGCGAGACCACCGATGATCGAAGCAAACAACGCCATCAACGCGACCAGCAGGAGCTGAAAAATCGAGATGTCGGCGAGGGCTGAGACGATGGTCACGTTCTCTCGTCGCGGCTGATGCGGGCCGCAGCTTGATCGGCGATGGAAGCGAGCGCGGCTTCTTCTAGGGGAAAATCCGCCGCAAGCCAAGCGTCCTCGGCGAGCGTCAACACATGTCCGAGCGCAGGTCCCTCGGCCAGGCCGCGCGCGATGAAATCCGCGGCCTTCAACGGAAATTTCGGCGCGGTCCAGCGCTGCGGCAGCTCGGCGAGCGCGCGCCAGTGCATTGAGGCGACATCGCAGCCGGCCCGCGCCCATCCCAGCAACACACGATCGTGATAGCGCTCGGCCCCGAGCCGGTAGAGCAGCCGCCGTGCATTGGCTTCGTCCTTGGCGGCCAAGCGCCACCAGCGGTGGCCCATCGAGTCAAGCGCCTTGGTTTCGGCATTGGACAGCCGCAAGCGTGCGGCGACGCGCTTGGCATCTTCGGTCAC
>NZ_JALBGZ010001336.1:0-825 GCF_023006515.1 Bradyrhizobium sp. PRIMUS42 | reverse complement strand
CGCGGCCTCATCGGAAGCTGCCGGGCCGGTGAGCACGCCGGAGATGGCGGCGGCGACCTCGTCGGAGGCGAGGATGCGCTTGACCAGCGGGCGGATCACCAGGAACAGCACGATCAGGCCGAGCAGCATCATCACGCCGAGCTCGACGAAGTACATGACGTCGTCCTTGGTGAACTGGAGCATGCCGAGCAAGCCGCCGGGTTCGCCGATCGGGGCGGTGGAGGGCGCATCGGCAAAGCGCAGATTGACGACCTCGACCTGGTCGCCGCGCTTCTGGTCGAAGCCGATCGCCGAGCGCACCAGCGTTGCGATGCGGTCGAGCTGCTCCTTGGTGCGGTCCTGATAGGCCAGCTCGCCCTTGTCGTTCTTGGAGTAGATGCCGTCGACCAGCACCGCGACCGAGATGCGGTTGACCCGGCCGGCCTCGGTCACCTCGGTCTTGGTGGTGCGGGAGATCTCGTAATTGTTGGTCTCTTCGGACTTCTTGCTCTGGTCCTTGGCCGCGACGCCGTTGTTCTGCTGGTTGCCGGGCAGCTCGTTGTTGACGGTGACCTGGCCGTTGTTGTCGGCGGTCATGCTCTGCTCTTCGCGGGTCTGGCTCGAGCGCAGCACGCGGCCCTCGGGGTCGAACTTGTCCGAGGTCTGGGTGACCTTGTTGAAGTCGAAATCGGCGGAGAGCTGGACGCGGGCGCGGCCGGAGCCGACCACGGAGGAGACGATGTCCTCGACCTGCTTGCGCATCCGCTTCTCGAAGGAGATGCGGCGCTCCTCGCCGACCGCCTGCTCCGGATCAGCCGCCGCGTCATCACCCCGCTCAACACCATC
>NZ_JALBGZ010001335.1:0-826 GCF_023006515.1 Bradyrhizobium sp. PRIMUS42 | reverse complement strand
ATTGCCCGTTCCTGCCGCGCGATCTGGTTGCCCGCCTGCATGACGCACGCGAGCACGAGAGCGCGCAGCTCGCGGTCGCCGCATCAGGCAACCAGTCACATCCGGTGATCGGTCTGTGGCGCGTCGCCCTGCGCGACGAGCTGCGTCACGCGCTGGTCGTCGAAGACCTCCGCAAGATCGACCGCTGGACCGCGCGCTATCCGCTCGCGACGGTGACGTGGCCAGCCGAGCCACTCGATCCGTTCTTCAATGCCAATACGGTCGAGGACATCGCCGAAGCCGAGCGGCTGGCGGCACTGGATGACATGCCTGAGGCGTTGCCTTGAGTTCTTGACGGTAAGCGCCCGGCCGTGAACCGGACCTGGGAAGCGAACGACCAATGATTGGGACGTTGCCCCGGATGAACCATGGCCGACTCGCTCTTGGAAGTCATTTTCGATGTTGTCGATCTCGCGTTCGATGTTTCGGACGTAATCGATCGGACGAAGCCGCTGAGCAAGCCTGACACCGTCGAGGTCCCGCCGGACCCGAAGCCTCTGCCGCCTGCGGCGCAGCGTGCGTTGGCCGAAGCCGAGGAGCGGGAGCGCGCCATTCAGGCAGCCAGCGGCGCTGACCAGGCATCGCATCGATAACCCGGCTGGTATCTACGCGGGCCGAAATCCAGCTCGCTCCAGCGCGGCGCGTGCATCGTCCGAGCCGAGTGCGTCAAGGAACGCCCGCACCGCCGGCCGGTCCTTGCGCGCGGTCACCAGCGCGAAGTCATAATGCTCTTCCGCGAGCGGAATGAAGCCGAGGCCGACCGCATGGGCGACCGGCGCAATGGTCA
>NZ_JALBGZ010001334.1:0-829 GCF_023006515.1 Bradyrhizobium sp. PRIMUS42 | reverse complement strand
ATCGGCACGCCGCTTCTGAGGATGCCGGCCTCGGCGCGGGCGACCAGCTCCAGCAACTCCGGGTCGTCCATCCGGCCGCGCTTGTTGATGGACGTCGCGAGGTCGCCAGGGCCGATCACCGCGACGTCGATGCCGGGCGTTGCCATGATCTCGTCGATGCGGTTGACGGCATCGACGTGCTCGATGGTGATCATGCAGATCATCTCGTCATCGGCTGATGCCATGTAGTCCGGCATCGACTGGCCCCAGCGGAACGGCGCGTGGAACGGTCCCCAGAGCCGATCGCCGCGCGGCGGGTAGCGCACGCTGCGCACCGCCTTCTCGGCATCAGTGCGGTTGGTGATCATCGGAAAGTTGATGCCGAAGGCCCCGATATCCATCGGCGCCTTCGCAAGCCACGGCTCGTTCGCCGCGATCCGCACCAAGGGGGTGCACGGCGTGCCCGTCGTCGCCGCGATCATCGCATGCGCTTCGGTGAGCCCGATCGGTCCATGCTCGAGATCGACGATGATCCAGTCGAGCGAGCGCGCCATGATCTGCACGGTCTGCACGCTCGGGATGGTCGCAATGGCGCCGAAGGCAGGACGGCCTTCGCGCCAAAGCTGGCGGAGGCGGTTGAGCGGCGTGGTCGGGACCGACATGGAAAAGGCCTGCGGCTAGGTGACGACGCTAAAACCTAGCAGCGCGCCGTCGCCGCGCAAGGTCAGGCCAGGGCGCGACCGCCGAAGAACGGCGTCAGCATGGTCGAAAGGCCATGCACGCGGTTCGAGGTGAAGATCATCTCGGCGCGCTCCTGCGCGATGCCGCCGATCCGCGGGCCGAGCAGGTC
>NZ_JALBGZ010001333.1:0-829 GCF_023006515.1 Bradyrhizobium sp. PRIMUS42 | reverse complement strand
CTGACGCTGCTGGCGGGCACCCCGGCCCTGACCTTCACCGGCATGATCGGCGCGGCGCTGGCGGTGACGCTGCACCGCGGCGGGCTGCTGATGGCGGTGCTGGTGCTGCCGCTGTCCATTCCGGTCCTGATTTTCGGCGTGGCCGCGTCACAGGCCGTGATCGTCGGTCCCATGACGTTCGGCGCGCCGTTCTCGATCCTGTGCGCGCTGTCCCTGGTCAGCCTCGTGGTCGGCCCCTTCGCAGCCGCAGCGAGCCTCCGGCATGGACTTGACTGAGATGGGCTTGATTGAGTGGGCTCGACTGACCTTGACCCCGATCAACTTTCGTCCCTCGCTTTCGTGCTGATTGCCTGAGCAGCCGCCGATGATTATCAGGGTACTATGTCACTGATCGACCTCGCCAACCCGACCCGGTTCCTCGCGCTGACAGCGCGGGTGTTGCCGTGGCTCGCGGCCGCGACAATCATCCTGCTCGCGATCGGCCTCTACCAATCCGCAAACGCGCCGGACGACTATCAGCAGGGCGCGACCGTCAAAATCATGTTCATCCACGTGCCAAATGCCTGGCTGTCGATGTTCGTCTGGGGCGTGATGAGCATCGCCTCGCTGGGCACGCTGGTGTGGCGTCATCCGCTGGCCGACGTCGCCGCGAAAGCCGCAGCGCCGATCGGCGCCGCCTTCACTTTCCTCGCGCTGCTCACCGGCTCGCTGTGGGGCCGGCCGATGTGGGGCACCTATTGGGAATGGGATGCGCGGCTCACCTCCGTGCTGATCCTGTTCCTGATGTATCTCGGCCTGATGGCGCTGTGGCGCGCGGTCGACGATCCCT
>NZ_JALBGZ010001332.1:0-833 GCF_023006515.1 Bradyrhizobium sp. PRIMUS42 | reverse complement strand
CCGCCCATCCAGGTCGGCGGCGGCGAGACAGCGGCGCGAAAGAAGTCGGTCGCATCGCGCCGCTCAGCCAAGCCGCTCCCGGCCGGCCACCGTATCCCAGTGTATCCAGCGGCAACGCAGGCACCGGATGTGCGCAGCGTCGCCTCGGGTGCGAAGGGCCAGCCCGGCATGGCGAGCGAGATCACGATCGCCGGCGAAGAGCTCAATGCAAGCCCGTTCACGCGGCCGGGCGAAGCGCTCGAAGCCGTGCCCGGTCTCATCGTGACGCAGCATTCCGGCGAGGGCAAAGCCAACCAGTATTTCTTGCGCGGCTATAATCTCGACCATGGCACCGACCTTGCCATCACCGTCGACGGCGTCCCCGTCAACATGCGCACCCACGCGCACGGCCAAGGCTCAACCTCTAACACAAAGGGCGAACCAGATCACCTATGCCTATGGGTCGCTGCTCAAGACCGACACGCTCTACAACCTCTGCACCGGTGGCGCCGCGCCGATCGCGGTCTGCCAGAATGGTGTGATGGACTACGTGCTGCATCCCGTGGAGCCGCTGACGTTCCGGCTTACGATCGCCGGGGCGTTCTAGATTTGCCGGCTGGTGCACTGACCGCGTGAGCTATCGGTTGCGATGATCGCATGTAGCCCGGGTGAGCGCAGCGATACCCGGGGCCGCTCGCAAGGATCCCGGATGTCGCTTCGCTCATCCGGGCTACGGCACCTTGCTGTGTCGCCCTCTGTCAATCCGCTCGCGCAAAAATATTCCACTTTACCGAAATTCGGAAATGGCGTATGTGTCGCCCATCCCGGCTCATCCAAGAGGGGCGATCTTGTGT
>NZ_JALBGZ010001331.1:0-836 GCF_023006515.1 Bradyrhizobium sp. PRIMUS42 | reverse complement strand
GAGAACGGATCGGGCAGGAAGCGCTGCCGGCTCTGCGCGGGGTCGTTGATATAGCCGCGGCCGACGCCCGCGCCGCCGATGCAGAGCTCGCCGGTCACGCCGACCGGCTGCGGCTGGAGGTTGGCATCGAGCACGTAGAGCTGGGTGTTCGGCAGCGGTGCACCGACCGGAACGATACCGGTCGTGATCGCCGGCGCCTTGGTCAGGCGATGCAGAGAGACGTCGTCGGAACATTCCGAGGCGCCATAGGCGTTGATCAGCGGCACTTTCGGGCATTGGGCGAACCAGGCCCTGCAGAGGTCGACGGGTAGCGGCTCCCCGGTCGAGATCAGCACCCGCAATCCGGCGAAGGCGCGCCGGACCTGTGTCTCGTTGATCCGTTCGACCACGACGCGCAGAAGCGATGGGACGACCTCGAGCACCGTGATGCCTTCGCGCTCGATCTCCCGCGCCAGCAGGATCGGGTCCTGCACGTTCGCGTTGTCGCAGACATGCACGCGCGCGCCGACCATCGGCCCCGCCAGGAACTGCCAGACCGAGATGACAAAGCTCTGCGGTGCAGTCTGCGCGATCACGTCCCCGGCGGAGAGGCCGAGCTCTGAGACGAGCGAGGCCAGATGGTTCGACAGGCCGCGCTGCTCGATCATGACGCCCTTCGGCGCGCCGGAGGAGCCTGACGTATAGATGAGATAGGCAAGGCTTGAAGCCGCGCGCCGCGCGGCGCGGGCCGGCTTGGTCGGTCCCGACGCGATCGCGTCTTCGAGTTCAGCCACCGGGATGCGCTCGACCAGCGGATCGAGCAGCGTCTCCACCATGGCGGACTGGGCCCGTCCGGT
>NZ_JALBGZ010001330.1:0-837 GCF_023006515.1 Bradyrhizobium sp. PRIMUS42 | reverse complement strand
GATGCCTTCCTCGCGGCCCGTGAAGCCGAGCCGCTCGCTGGTGGTCGCCTTCACCGCGACGCGGGAGATGTCGACGCCGGAAATCTCGGCGATGCGTGCGCGCATGGTGTCGCGCAAGGGGCCGATCTTCGGCCGCTCGCAGATCATGGTGACCTCGAGATTGGCAATGCGGCCGCCGCGCGCCGTGACGCGCTCGATGGCGTATTTCAGGAACTGGTCGGAGGAGGCGCCCTTCCACTTCGCATCGCTCGGCGGAAAGTGCGAGCCGATGTCGCCGTCGGCGAGCGCGCCGAGGATGGCGTCGACCAGCGCATGCAGGCCGACATCGCCGTCGGAGTGGGCGAGGAAACCCTTGCTGTGCGGGACCCGCACGCCGCAGAGCATGAGATGGTCACCTTCGCCGAAGGCGTGCACGTCGTAGCCGGTGCCGGTCCTGATATCGCCGAGCTGGGCAGCCAGGCGCGCTTCCTCGCGCACGAAATCCTCGGGAGTGGTGAGCTTCATGTTGGCAACATCGCCTTCAAAGGTTGCAACCGTCAATCCCGCCCATTCGGCAATCGCGGCATCGTCGGTGAAATCGCTGCGACCGTCCTTTGCGGCGCGACGATGCGCCTCGAGGATGACGTCGAAACGAAAGGATTGCGGCGTCTGCGCGATTCTGAGGCGCGCGCGGTCCGGCGTGTCCTCGACATCGCCGCCCGCGCCGGTGACCTTGATGGTGTCGGTGACGGGAATGACGGGGATCGCCGCGCCAGTGCGGCTGGCCGCCTCGATCGCGCGCGAGATCACGCCGTCCGAGACGAAGGGCCGCGCCGCATCGTGGATCAGGACGATGTC
>NZ_JALBGZ010000132.1:0-11450 GCF_023006515.1 Bradyrhizobium sp. PRIMUS42 | reverse complement strand
GCTTCGTCGATGTGGTCTCGGGCAAGGCGCGCAAGCCGGCCACGCCCAATGCGCGCGACCGCCGCCGCGCAGTCGAGGCCGCGCTGTGGATCGACGACAACTCGCATGCCGAGGTCGATCTCGAACAGGCGGCAAAGCAGGCGAGGCTCAGCCCGTTTCACTTCCTGCGACTGTTCTCGAGCGTGCTCGGCGTCACCCCGCATCAATATCTCGTGCGCTCGCGGCTGCGGCACGCGGCACGGCTGCTCGCTGACGACGACATCGCGGTCACCGATGTCGCCTATGACGTCGGCTTCGGCGATCTCTCCAACTTCGTTCGCACCTTCCACCGCGCCGCCGGCGTGTCGCCGACCAAATTTCGCCAGGCCTCGAAGGGGGAGCGCGGGATCTTCGCCGAACGTCTCGTCCTCAACTGAGACAGGTCGGCCCGCATCGCAGGTAACCGTCTGTTGACCAGACAGGCGCGACGCACTGGCGCTCGCGGTACGTTGCGCGATAGTACAACCAAAGGGCGAATCAACGTCCGTTCGAGGCGGCGAGCCGGCAGATGAACAGTGCCCCGAGTGAGGTGATTGGCGCCACACTGATCGCGCTTGCCGTCGGTCTTGCCTTCATCGCCGGCTGCGCCGTCTATTATGGCCGCCAGATCACCTCGCGCAGGATTCCGATGCAATGGGGCACTGACGGTCAGCCGGCCTGGTTCGCACCGCGCCTGATCGGGCTCTGGTTCAGCTTCGGCGTGACGGCGGCCCTGTCCGCGTTCCTGCTCGTTCTCGCCCTTCATGACCCGCAAAAGCTCACGGCGCTGATCGTCGCAACGGTCAGTGTGATTGGAACGAACATGTGGGTTCAGGTCTCTCACCTGAAGCGGGTGATCCGGTGGCAATCGGAGGCGCCGGCGAACTAGCCGGGTTCCGAGCGCAAGATTCTCCAAGAGCCGCCCGCCCTTCCCCGACTAGCTTCGTCTCCGGCGCGCGCCATTCACGGCGCGCTTTGCAAATGGAGACGAACATGTACGACCACATCGGACTTCGCGTTGCCGATCTCGACGCCGCGACGCGCTTCTACACCGCGGTGCTGGCGCCGCTCGGCTACGTCCTGTGCTCCAGCGGCGACGGTTATGCCGGCTTCGGCCCCAAGGGCGAGCCGGCGCTGTGGCTACACCTGAACAAGGGCCGTAACGCCGACGGCGCGCACATTGCGTTTCGTGCCAAGGACCATGACGCAGTGAAGGCATTTCACAGCGAAGGCCTGAACAGCGGCGGCCGCGACAATGGCGGTGCGGGTCCGCGCAAGGATTACAGCCCGACCTATTACGCGGCGTTTTTGATCGACCCCGACGGCAACAATGTCGAGGCGGTTTGTAGCTGAGCCGTCAGCCGTTCACGAGACCTTGTAGGGTGGGCAAAGCGAAGCGTGCCCACCGACCGCCCGCATCGATCCAAATGGTGGGCACGGCGCTACGCGCCTTTGCCCACCCTACAAGACTGCATTTGAGGAAACTCCCATGGCCTCCATCCACAACGACATCCTCATCAACGCCCCGGCGCGCGACGTCTGGGACGCGGTGCGCGACTTCGGCGCGCTGCATCAGCGGCTGGCGCCCGGATTCGTCACGGCCTGCACGCTCGAGGGCGATGCGCGCATCGTCACCTTCGCCAACGGGTCGGTGGCCCGCGAGGTGCTGGTCGATTGCGACGATGCGCGGCAGCGCCTCGTCTACGCCATCAACAACGAGCGACTGAAGCACTACAGCGCCTCGGTGCAGGTGATTGCCGACGGTGAGACGCGATGCCGCCTGGTCTGGACCATCGACATGCTGCCGAACGAGCTTGCGCCCTACGTTCAGGGGCAGACCAAGGAGGCCGTGGTGGCGATACACCGGGCGTTTCCGCCCGCAGGCTGATCCGCCTCTGTGAATTTTCTCACAGAGCTCCGCCCTCGCCGTCAGCAATCATGCCCGCGTGCGTCCGGTTGGCTCCGCTCTCCCGGCGGCGCTGCGCACGCGAGGAGCATGCCATGAGAGGTGCGGACAAGGTGATCTGCCAGGCGGCGGCTGTGCTGCTGCTGTTTTCCGTCGCGAGCACGCCGGCGAAGGCGCAGCTTGCAGGGTTCGGCGGTGGAGGCGGCACCGGCGGCGAGGACATGATGACCCAGATGGCGCCGATGCTTGAGATGATGAAGGCGAAGATGGGCAAGCGCCGCTTCGCCATGATGATGCAGACCATGGGCCCGATGATGAGCCGCATGATGGAGAATGGCGGCGGTGGGCTCGGAGGCATGATGGGCGGCGGCGGTCTCAATGGGCTCGGCGGCGGCACTCTCGGCGGCGGCTTCGGCGCGCCGAATTACGGCGGCTACACGCCGATGGGCGGAGGCGCTTATATGCCGACCGGGCTCGGCGGCATGGGCGGCGGCGACATCATGGGCATGCTCGGTGGTGCCGGTGGCGGCGACATGATGGCGATGATCCCGCAGCTGATGCGGCTCGCCAATGTCGGCGGCGGCGGCCATCGCCGCCACAGGCATCGCTAATCGGCGGCGCCGGACAGAGCTGGTCTGATCGCAGCCTTGCTCGCGCGCGGTCCCCAGCGCGTCAGCAAGACGCTGGAGGATGAGAGCAGGCCGAGCACGACCATCGAGCTCGCAGCCAGCCAGAAAAAACTCTGCGCGGTGGCTTCATGGGTCGACAGCCACCAGCCGACGGCGGAGATGTAGATCAGCCGCGCCGTCTGCGCCAGCACCGGCCCGATCACCTTGGCGGCGCCCTGCGACGAGAAATACATCGTCGTGGCAATGCCGAAAAACGCGTAGAACGGTCCGACCGTCGAGAGATATTGATGGCTTGCCGCGCGCACGGCCGCGCTGTCGGTGAAGATGTTGATCCAGAGATCGGGGAACATCGCAACGACGCAGGCCGGCGCGCCGACGGCGACGAAGGCAGCTGCACTGGCGATCCAGGCGACGCGCCGGGCCCGCGCGATGTTGCCCGCGCCGATCGCCATCCCGACCATCGGCACGCAGGCGATGCCAAACGAGAACGCGATCGAGGTCAGCAGAAATTCGAGGCGCGCGCCGATGCCGTAGCCGGCGAGGATCGCGGTGCCGAACGTCGCCAGCATGTGGGTGAAGATCGAGATCGTGAGCACCGATTGCAGCGGCGAGAAGCAGGCGATGGCGCCGACCTTGAGGATGTCGAACAACATTACCCATTGGATGCGCAGGCCGCGCAGCTTCGGCGTGACACGCGCGCGGCCGGAGAACAGGTACCAGCCCATGATGCAGATGTTCATGGAATAGGCGATCAGCGCGCCGGCCGCGACGCCGCGCATGCCGAACTGCGGCACCGGTCCGAGGCCGAGACCGAGCGTGCCGCCGAGCACGATCTGCCACGCCGCGGAGTTGAGGATCAGGAACGACGGCAGCTTCATGTTGCCGGTGCCGCGCAGCACGCCGGCCATGGTGTTGAGCAGCCAGGGCAGCACGGCGCCGCCGAAAAACACCTGCGTATACGCAACCGCATGGGTCAGCACATCGCCGCGGCCGCCGAGCATTTCGAGCACCCGGGGCCCGAAGATCAACATGCCCAGCATGAAGACGACGCCGAAGCCGATTCCGATCAGCATTGCGTGCGCGGCAAGCGTGCCGGCCCGTTCGCGATCGCCTGCACCGAGCGCGCGAGCAATGGCGGAAGCCACCGCACCGCCCATGGCGCCGCCCGACATCGTCATGGTCAGGATCACGGTCGGAAACACCAGCGCCATCGCCGCCAGCGCCTCGACGCCGAGCCGGCCGATATAGGAGGTCTCCGCGATCACCGTGCAGGTGCCGGCCGACAGTGCGATCACGTTGGGCCAGGCGAGGCCGAGCAGCGTGCGCAGGATCGGCCCGTCGGTCAGCGCGCTTCGCATCGGCTGCGGAGGCGGCGGCAGCGGACGCTCTTGCTCATCGACCGGGATTTCGGCGATGTCGGACATATCCTCTCCGGGGCATGAGCGCTCTTTGCGGCGCGGCAATGCGTAGGTGTGACAATAAATTTCTTCGCGCGCAGGGCGCGTTGAGAGCTTGTTAGCACGGCGCGGAGCGATTGCTCCTGCGCCAGATGCAGGCGTGCCCTGCGGCAGCGCATTTCGATGGGTGGAGCTATTCGATCGTCCACACCAGCGGCGGGCGGCCGCCTGCGGATGGGCGCAGATGCACGCCGATATGCCGCCCGCATCCCGCAGCCAGGCCTTCGAACAATCCCTCCAGCACCCTGGCGCAGGCGGGGTGATAGTCCGTGACGTCATCCATCAGTTTCCAGCTCTGCTGGCGGATTTCGAAGCTGCCTTCGGATTGCGCGGTCTCCGTCGCGTCGTCCTGCGCGGCGAACAGCGCGCCCAGGAACGATGCGAACTCGCCTGCCCCGCCGCGGCTCATCGCCAGCGCGGCTGCGACTTCGTCAAAGTATTGCATGCCGATCAGCTTGCCGGTGAGGTGCAGCAGATAGCCGGCGTCTTCCGGGCCGAACAGCTGCACCATCACGGGCGCGGCGGTGCGCACATATTCCATCGCGTAGTTGCGATAGGCTTTCTCCAGACGCGGCTTCGGCCAACTGGCGACCGGCAGCGCCGGCGCGGTCTTGGCGTCAAACAATGGCGCTTCCAGATGCCGCGCGAACACCAGGCGCTGATCGAGTTCTAGCGGATGGTCGTATTGATGATAGTAGCCTTCGAGCCCGTCCTGGCCATCGACGCTCTGCTTGGTGCAGACGAAGCCAAGACGGAGATCGCCGAGGGCGACGCCATTATTCGCGTGCCAGCCGCGCAGCATCGCGCGGGAAACCTCGCCCGGGACGCCGCAGATCGCCGTGCCCTTCCAGATCCAGCGCGGCGGCGGATAGCGGATCCAGGCCTTGGTGTCGCTCTCATACATGTATTCGACATGCACGCCGCCGATCCAGTTGGAGAGGTAGTGATATTGCGCGGCCGCCACCGCCGGCGGCAGGCGACTGAGGCCGAGCTTTTGCAAGCCCGGCAGGAAGCGCTCCTGCTGCTGGCGGCGAAATACGCGGAAGACGAACTCGGCGGCATCCGCAGGTCCGCGCCGCGTGACGACGGTGAGGATGAGGCCGGTGAAGTAGGCATGGTAGAGGTCCGCGACCGCGCGCCAGCGCTTCCATTGAGCTTCCTGCGCGAGGTCCGATGCCGCGGTCATGTTCGCTCCCGATCGTTGTTTTGATCGAGTGTGTCACCGCACCTTCTGGCAAGCAACATGACGTCCAAGCAGGGCGCCCTGCGCGACCGCCCGCCAATTCCGCATCACGAAGTTTGCGGCGGTGCCGTCTTGGCGCCGCGCTCTCGCTCGACCCGTTCGGTGACGTCGCGCGCCATCGCCACAGATCCCAGAACGTTGCCGCCGGAATCGCGCACCAGCGCGAAGGTCATCTCGATGTAGAGCTTGCGTCCGCTCTTGTGCTGCGCGCGGGTCAGCGTCGGCTTGCCCGCAAGCTTCATCGTGCCGCTGGCGAGCGCGGCCTCGAAGCCCTTCCAGTGCGCAGCGCGCAGATGTTCGGGAATGATCAGGTCCAGGTTCTGGCCGAGCGCTTCCGCAGCGGAGAAGCCGAACAGCGCCGTCGCCGCACGGTTCCAGCGCATGATCGTGCCGGAGCGATCCGAATAGATCAGCGCGTCCGCGACGTCTTCGGCGATCTTTGCGTCGAGCTCGGATTGATTGCTCATCTGGTCACCTCGTAGCCCGGATTTCACTTCGCACCCTGACACACCGATGTCATCGCCCGACTTGATCGGGCGATCCAGTATTCCAGAGGCCGTGGTGATTGATCCGATAAGCCGCGGCGTACTGGATGCCCCGGTCGAGCCGGGGCATGACAGTAGAATGTGCCGCTACACCCGGAAATGCTTCGATAGTTTGAGGCCTTGAGCCTGGTAATTGGAACCGATGCGCTGGCCGTACATCGCGTCGGGGCGCGCCAGCATCTTCTCGTAGACGAGCCGGCCGACGATCTGGCCGTGCTCGAGAATGAACGGCACTTCGCGCGAGCGCACTTCGAGCACAGCACGCGATCCCAATCCGCCGGCGCCGGCATAGCCGAAGCCGGGATCGAAGAATCCGGCATAGTGCACGCGGAATTCGCCGACCAAGGGATCGAACGGCACCATCTCCGCGGCGTAATCGGGCGGCACCTGCACGGCTTCCTTCGAGGCAAGGATATAGAACTCGCCGGGATCGAGGATCAGGCTGCCGTCGGGACGCGCCGAGATGGGCTCCCAGAAGTCCTCGACCGAGTACCCGGAGCGACGATCGACGTCGACGACGCCGGTGTGGCGCTTGGCGCGATAGCCGACGAAGCCGTTCGCTCTCTCACCGGACAGGTCGACGGAGACGGCGACGCCGCCGGACAGATCGGCATCGTCGATGTCGACGAGGCGCTCGGCGGCATGCAAGCCATCGAGCTCGTCGGCGTTGAGGATGGCGTCACCGGTGCGGAAGCGCACCTGGCTCAGGCGCGAGCCCTCGCTGACCAGCACCGGAAACGTCTTCGGGCTGATCTCGGCATAGAGCGGGCCGTGATAACCGGCGCCGATCATGTCGAAGCGGCGGGTGCCGTCGGCGATCACGCGGGTGAAGACGTCGAGCCGGCCGGTGGAGCTCTTCGGGTTCGCGGCCGCGACGATCTCCGGCGGCAGCGCGAGGCTCTCCAGCAGCGGCACGATATAGACGCAGTTCGTCTCCAGCACCGCGCCGTCGGCGAGGCTGAACTCGTGCAGCTTCAATTCGTCGATGCGCTCGGCCACCGTGGCTCCGGGACCGGGCAGGAAGCTGGCGCGGACGCGGTAAGCGATGTCGCCGAGACGCAAGTCGAGGCTCGCCGGCTGGATCTGGCTCTCGACGAAGTCGTAGGCGGGCAGGATAAGCCCCGCGTCCGCCATCGCCGCGATCATGCGGTCGGGCAGGATACCATTGGCGTCTGGCGCGACCGTAAACGTCAACCGGGGATCCTCATCAGGGGTCAAATGCATCCGGACATGCGGAAAATACAAGCCTTTTACGGCTATCCGATGGACGCCTTGACGGAAAGGGCATTGCGGAATATGAGCATCACTTATCCCGTGGTGATTTGAGCCGGCCGGCTTGCAGCCACGTTAAATAAGTCGCTAAACAGGCCGGGGACCTCTGTGATCCCGGCCCGTGGAGATATCCAGGCCGGTTTTTTTGTGACCGTTTTCGACGAGGCGGTCATGTCGGAGGTACCTATGTCGAAGTCGACCACCAACTACCGTCCCGAAACCCGCCTGGTCCATTCCGGCACCCTGCGCTCGCAATATGGCGAGACGTCGGAGTCGCTGTTCCTGACCCAGGGCTACGTCTACAACAGCGCCGAGGAGTGCGAGGCGCGGTTCAAGGGCGAGGATCCGGGCTTCATCTATTCGCGCTACTCCAACCCGACCATCGCGATGTTCGAGCGCCGCATGATCGAGCTCGAGGGCGCCGAGGCGGCCCGCTCGGCGGCAACAGGCATGGCCGCGGTGACGACCGCGATCCTGGCGCCGCTCAAGGCCGGCGATCACGTCGTGGCCTCGCGGGCGCTGTTCGGCTCGTGCCTCTACGTCGTGCAGGACCTCTTGCCGCGCTACGGCATCGAGACCACGCTGGTCGACGGGCTCGACCTCGACCAGTGGCAGCGCGCGGTGCGGCCGAACACCAAGACGTTCTTCCTGGAGAGCCCGACTAACCCGACGCTCGATGTGCTCGACATTCCCGGCATCGCAGAGATCGCGCACAAGGGCGGCGCGCGGCTCATCGTCGACAACGTGTTCGCAACCCCCATCTGGCAGAGCCCGCTCGCACTCGGCGCCGACGTCGTGGTCTATTCCGCGACCAAGCATATCGACGGCCAGGGCCGCTGCCTCGGCGGCGTCATCCTGTCCTCGGAAGCCTTCATCGCCGAGCACATCCACAATTTCATGCGCCAGACCGGCCCGTCGATCTCGCCGTTCAACGCCTGGGTCCTGCTCAAGGGCCTGGAGACGCTCGGCGTGCGCGTGCGCGCGCAGACGGATACCGCGGCACGGATCGCCGAGGTGCTGGCGAGCCATCCGAAGATCGCACGGCTGGTTTATCCCGGCCGCGCCGATCATCCGCAGGCGGCGCTGGTGAAGAAGCAGATGCGCGGCGGCTCGACCCTGGTCGGCTTCGAGGTCAAGGGCGGCAAGCAGGCTGCGTTCCGCGTGCTCAACGAGCTCAAGCTTGCGAGGATCTCGAACAATCTCGGCGACGCCAAGAGCCTCGTCACGCATCCGGCGACCACGACGCATCAGCGCCTGAAGCCCGAAGACCGCGCCGCCCTCGGCATCGGCGAAGGCTTCATCCGCTTCTCCGCGGGACTCGAGCATGCGGATGATCTGATCGAGGATCTGACGGCGGCGCTGGAGAAGGCCTGAGGGGCGAGTAGCGAATGGCGAATGGAAATCCCCATTCGCTATTCGCAATTCCCCATTCGCTTCCAGTTACATCGGCCGATAGGTCCGCACGTCCGCCGGCGCGTTCACTCCGAGCTTGATCTGGCCGACGGAGCGGATGATGTCGTCGCCGAGCAGCTGGGCGAAGCAGGCATAGCCCCAATCGTTCATGTGCAGGCCGTCGGCGATCACGAAGCTCTCGACCGGAATCGATTGGTTCTCGTGCCAGTCACGCATCACCTCGAAGCGGGGAAAGATGCCGACGTGGCGGAGCTCAGCGACGTTGCCGAGCAGCTTGATCATCTTGCCGGCGCTCTCCTTGCGCTGGTTGACGGCCGGCGAATATTGCGGATCGACCAGCACGATATCGGTGCCGCCGGCGGCCTGGATGCGGCTGATGCCGTCCTCGACCAGTTTTGCGGTGTCGCCGGGATCGAGATTGCGCAGCACGGCGTTGGTGCCGACCTGCCAGATCACGAGATCCGGATGCACGTCGATGACCTGCGTCTGCAGGCGCTTCATCATCTCGGGCGCGTCCTCGCCGCCGACGCCGGCATTGACGACGGTGATGTCGGCGGTCGGATAGTGCCGGTGCAGCTGCGCGGCGAGACGGTTCGGATAATTGAACTCCGGCGAGCTCGCGCCGAAGCCCGCGGTCGACGACGAGCCGAACGCGACGATGACGACGGGTTGGCCGGCGACGAGCTTGCTTGCGACATGCGGCAGCGTGCCCATCGCCTTCGAGCCCCCCTTCGGCGGCAGGCAGGGCACGCGGCTGAAGACGTCGGCGGCGGATTTGGCGACCTGCTTCACCTTGTCGACGGCGCGCGCCGTGACGCCGCGCTGCTCGGGCGACGTCACTGCGACAGTGGTCTGGGAGGGCGAAGCGGAAGCGGGATCAGCCGATTGCGCGGGTGCGGGGGTGGCCGGCGCCTGCGCATGCGACTGCGAGGCCGGCGTCAGCAACAACAGCATCGCGGCTGCGGGCGCGGCCAACCATGTCGTCAGGCAAAAAGGGCGGAGAGAACTCATTAACGCTAGACCTCAATTTTGCTGCTGGGCCGGCTCCAGATGGGCAGCGTCGATCACGAACTGTGCCAACGCCCGGCCAAGGCAATCATGGACCTGTTTCGCCAGTTCGGGCCCGCGGGACGGGCTGAACAGGTCGAACTGACCCTGGTCATTCCACTGCCGCATGATCGCGAAACGATCGAACAGCGGAATATCATGCTCCTGCGCCACCACGCGCATATTATCGAGAAACGGTTGCGCCGAGATCATCGTTTCGGTGCGCGGGCTGTACTGCAAATTCATCAAGACGACGTCAGCCCCTGCCTTTTGCAACGCAACAACCCCTTCGGTCACGGCGCTGCGAAATTCGTCGGGATCGATGGATCGGATGGCATCCACGGTCCCGGTTTGCCAGACGACCAAAGTAGGCGTTTTTGCTTCTATCAGCTTAACGAAGGTAGACGCGGCCTCCTCCGCCGTTCTTTTGCTCTGTATTTCTACGGAGACGTGCACCACCTCGGACGCAGGCAGCTTCTCCTTAAGGATCGCCTCCATGCGCGCCGGATAGGAGCTGCTCTCCGAAGACGGAATCGTGGTCGAGCGGCTGCCGATGACGAGGATGTCGAGCGGTTTGCCGGCCTTGAGGGCATCGGCGACCTTGAGAAGCCGACTTTCGCTGGTAAGCAGATAAGACGGCAGTTCGCATGCCGCGGGCGCGGCAGGCGCAGCATCGCCCGCGCGCGCCACAGGCGCGGCGAGGCTACCGCATAGCAGGATCAGGCTCAGGAGAACCTTCGCCTTCATCAGCCCCCTCCCGCCAAATCGGCGTTGCCGACGGCGTTTTTGGTTTTCGCACCGCTCTTGTCAGCCACCCGCTTGTACCACGAAATCACCCACGCCACGCCCCACATGATCAGGACCCCGGAGAGACTAATCAGCGCATGCATGGCTGCGCCGCCGGAGACTTCGGCGAGAATGAAATGGCCGGCAAAGGCCAGGAAGACGCCGAGGCAGAAGATCTCGAGCGAATGCTGGCCACATAGAATCAATGGTCGCAGCCAGCGCGATTTCAAGCCCGGCCAATCCCGGGGCAGGAAGCGCACGGTGAGGGCGGCCAGCGCCAGGAAATGCGTGAAGCGCAGCACGTCGAGATCGGTCTTGTCGATCGGGTACATCCACTGCTCGATCCGCTTCGGCATGAAGTGGGAGAGCTGCGGCACGTACCAGGTCAGCGTCACGCAGAACGCCGCCGCGAGATAGGCGATCGATATCCACATCGTCACGGGCGAGGCCAGGATGCGCGACATCCGTCGCGCACCTCCGAGCGCGCACCATGCACCGAACACGAACAGCAATTGCCAGGCGAAGGGATTGAAGGCCCAGAACCCGTTCGGATAGGCCGACAGATAGAGATCGTATTCCCAGGTGACGACGTAGAGCGCGACCGAGAGGCCGAGGGTGAAGTCGGGGCGCCATTTCATCGACCACAGGATCAGCGGCAGCGCCAGCATCAGCACGATGTAGAGCGGCAGCACGTCCATGTTGACCGGTCGGAAGCGCAGCAGCAGCGCCTGCACGATGGTGATGTCGGGCTGCTTGAGGAAATCCAGGATGCCCATTTCTTCGGTGTAGAGCGGGTTCTCGAACCTGGTCGCGACATAGGAGATTTCTGCGAGGAAGATCGTGAACAGGAAGACGTGAGCGACATAGATCTGCCAGACCCGGCGCAGGATGCGGGCGGTGGCGATGAGGACGCCGCTCTCCAGCATCGCCCTTCCGTAGACGAAGGCGGCGGTGTAGCCGGAGATGAAGATGAAGATCTCGGTGGCGTCGCTGAAGCCGTAATTGCGGATGGTGAACCACGTCAGGAGACTGGCCGGCAGATGGTCGATGAAGATCAGCCACAGCGCGAGGCCGCGGAACAGGTCGAGCCGGAGCTCGCGCTCGCCGATGGCGGGCAGCGTGATCGCCGGCGCG